>CAYRXL010000060.1:1716-9647 GCA_964428295.1 uncultured Alphaproteobacteria bacterium | reverse complement strand
TCTAAACTTCTAAAGGTTTCAATTAAAGCATTATTAGTTTCTAAAATCTCTGTCTGGTTTTCTATACCTTCTTCAAGTCTTTCAATTGTTGTATTTACTTTTGCAACATTTTCTGCAAAAACTACTAATGCCTCCCTACTTGTGCTAGTCATAGCAGAAAGTTCATTCATTGTGCGAGAGTATATCATTGCAGTTAACGCCAATGCTATAACTGCTGCAAGTATTGATACACCAAAAATAATGGTAGTATATTTATGTATATTTTTCACCGAAGCCTCCAGCTTTTTATTTTCTTGCTTTATTTTATTATACTCAGAAGTAACATCTGTAGCTGCATCAGCTGCATCTAGTGCTATTTTGATGCTTTCTTGTACTTCATTTACTGTCTCAGTCATGGATGCCTCCATCTTTGTCCATAGAATACTTATTTTTATCAAACTTTGACTTTTTGTTCTTCTTATAAGCACATTGCATGCCAGAAGATGAAAAAACTTCTAAATAAGGAAGGTTTTTTGAAATAAATCCAAATGCTCTACAACCATATGGTCTATGGGCTCTATGTGTTATATAAAAGTTTTGGCAGCCAAAACATGTATTTTTCTCGTCAATCATATTTTCTTTTTTACCCAGTTTACAATATCTGCTATTTGCCATCTAAATATCGCTATAAATGAGCATGAACCACAAACCCAGAATATAATAGAAGTGTAGGTTTGTTGATTATCCCACCTTAAATCAGCCTCTGAAAAACATAGGACTGTAGAGCAACAAAAGGCAAATGTTGTAATTAATTGTCCTATAGTTCTCCTATTTTGCATTATTTTTCCTGTTGCAACCCATTTTCATCATATATTAAATCGTCAGGTATATCTATACTAGGTTCTTCTATATTTTCACCCTTATCGATTTTATATATATAAGCCAATGCGACAGCAACGGCAGTGTATAGTTTTTCACTTATTTCTTTTCCTATTTCTGAGGTAAAATACAAAGCACGAGCTAACAATGGACTACTAAACACAGTAATTCCGCATTCTTTAGCTTTAGTAATTATTTTTTCTGCTATAATTCCTCTACCCATAGCCAAAACCATCGGGGCAGCGTCATCACCTATATTATATTTGACTGCAACAGCAAAATGAGTTGGGTTCACAATAACTGCTGTAGCATCCTTTACATTCTCAACGGCTTCATTTTGCTGCATAGCCCTTTGGGAAGTTTCATGTTGAAGTTTTCTTATTTTTGCCCTTACTTCAGGTGAACCCTCAGTTTCTTTAGACTCATCTTTCATATCTTGTCTATTCATTCTTAAATTTTTTATATAACTGTGTTTCTGCCAAACAAGGTCAATTATTGCTATAACTATTAAACCCAATAACATACTTACAAGCAATATTGGAAAATATTTAGCTGATAATATTACAGATCTTTCTAAACTTAATTTAGTAATTTGTATTATTTCGGGCGTAATATGGTAAAAAACAAATATTCCTATTCCAAAAAGACAAATAACTTTTGTTACAGATTTCCCTAATTCTACTAAACCTTTAATACTAAAAATTCTTCCCAAACCTTTTATTGGATCTAGCTTAGAAAATTTAAATTCTATACTTTTTAAACTGAATATTAATCCTCCTACAAAATGCTGAGTCAAGAAAGTAGCAAAAACTAAAGGAACACCAATTACGATTACTATAATAAATAGATTTCTAAATGTTTCCTTTAGTGGTTCAAGAGGAGATACCCCATGAGCTATACCTCCAATGTCCTCGAACATACTTCCCCACTTGGCTAACATTTCATTAAAATATGGTGGTACTAATAAAAACAACATACATAACATAAAAATTGAGGTAAACACCGCCATTTCTTTTGATGTAACTACTTTTCCATCTTCTACAGCCTTTTCTATTCTTCTAGGAGTAGGTTGTTCAGTTTTTTCCTGTGCACTATTTTGATTATCATCAGCCACTAATATAAACCCTCTATAATTCGAAAAATCATATCTAAAGAAGTTTCAACTACTTTAGATATATTGTGAGAAATAGGACCAGGAATTAAGTATAAAAAGAAAAAAGCAGTCATCATAGTTATAGGAAACCCAAACGAAAATAAATTTAAGGTTGGCGCTGATCTAGTCACAATTCCTATTATGACGTTAACCAAAGTTAATCCCAGAATAGCAGGCAAAGATATCAATGCACCAAATTTAAACATTAAAGCACCAGCATCAATGCCTAGTTTAATAATATCATATGAAAAATTAGCTAAACCTACGCGGATAACCTTATAACATTCAAGAATAGTTGATATTGCTACAAGATGACCATATAATTATAAAAATATAATAATAACAAACAATGACATAATTTGAGACAAAACTGGAGTTTGGCCTCCAGATTCTGGATCAATTAATCCCGCAAAACTCAATCCTGAAGACATTGCTATCTTCTCTCCTGCAACAGTAGCTGAAGAAAAAAGTATAGTCAGTATGGTACCAGCTGATAGACCAATCATAATTTCAATAGCTATAGTTAAAAATAAACTAATTCCTGCTATTTCATTAATATTAGGAATTTGCACATGAGAAAAAATTACTAAAACTAAAGCAAAAGAACATATTACCCTAACTTGAACAGGTATAATCCTATAGCCAAGTAAAGGTGAAGATATTAGAAAACTCCCTATTCTTAAACTTGACAATAAAAGAGCAAATAGAATATTTATTAATTCAGATAATTCTAAACCTGGTAAAATCTCAAAAAAGTTTCCTGGTATTGCGTGCATAATTTCTGATCAGCCCAGAGTAGCTACTCTTTCAAAAATAAACATAAAATAATCTGTCATTGTAACTGCCATAAAATTAGCAAATATTGCTATCGCTAATAAAATAATGAGGAGTTTTGGTACAAAACTTAGTGTCATTTCATTAATTGAAGTTGCAGCTTGAAAAATACCAATAGCTAAACCAACCACTAGTGCCACTGTTAGCAAAGGTCCAGCAATTGTTATTATTTGCCAGAAGGCAAGACTGATCATTTCAACATTGTTATCGAATTCCATATTTCACTCCGATTAGTTTGCAACAAAGGTACTTACCAACGATCCAACAGTCATGCTCCATCCATCAACTAAAACAAAAAGTAATAATTTAAAAGGCAGAGCAATAAGCATTGGAGATAACATCATCATACCTAAGGACATAAGCACTGAAGCCACTACCATATCTATAACAAGAAATGGAAGAAAAAGTAAAAAACCAATCTGAAATCCAGTTTTCAATTCTGAAGTTATAAATGCAGGTAAGGCAACTGTGAAAGGTATTTCTTTTGGTCCATAAAATTCTCTTTCACCTGATATTTCAGCAAACATAGCTATATCAGTCTCTCTAGTATTTTGTACCATAAAACCCTTCATTTCTTTTGATGCTTCTTCTAAAGCTTTAGGGGCTGGCATTTCACCATTAATATATGGTATTCCTACTTTATCATATATATTATTAAATGTAGGAGCCATAACAAATATCGTTAGAAAAAGGGCCAACGCAATCAAAACTTGATTTGGAGGTGTTTGCTGAGTCCCTAATGCTTGACGAAGAATTGACATCACTATTACTATTCTAGTAAAGGCAGTCATGCCTAATAACACAGAGGGTAAAACGGTGAGAGCAGACATAAGTAATAGGATTTGTAAAGATAGAGAATAAGTAGTTTTACCTTCTTCAGTACTTTCAACACTAAGTGCTGGAAGTCCTCCAAAAGCCTCTTGACTAAATGAATATGAAGGAATTACATATATAATTAATAAAGTTAAAAGTAAAAAAATATTTTTACGCATTAGTTTCTTCCAGATTTTTGTATGTTTTATTATTTGAACTAGTTATTGAGTTGATAGGTTGTATAATAGAGCTTTGATTTTTCCCCACTATAATTAAAAATTCTTGTTGATGAACTTCAAATAGAACCGCCTTATGCCCTAAACCTAGCATAAGCGTATTTAAAATTTTCATTTTTTGATCTTTATTAAAATGTGCCTGAATCTGGTCTTTACGTGTTCTTAGAAAATAAGCCCCTACAATTAATATCATTAAAAATGAAACAATTACTATTATTGTATACAAATCTACTGGTTCACTCATTATTTCTCCTATCTAGCTAGAAGAAGCAAAAAGCTTGCCAATATAAAATTTATTATTATGTTAGCTGGAATTATTAACTAATTCAATGAGTTAAATGGATTGACTAATAGTCAAAATTTTGTCTATAAATTCTGCACTCTTTCTTCAGGATCAACTACTTCAGTAAATCTAATGCCAAAACGCTCTCCTATCATTACTACTTCCCCTTTAGCTATAATTGTTCCATTAGCTAATATATCCAGAGGATCTCCAGCTAATCTTTCCAATTCTATAACTGACCCTTCATTTAATCTTAATAAATCTCTAATTTTAATTTCTGCTCCTCCCACCTCAACGGTAAGTTTTACATCAATATTCTCAAGAACCCTAAGGTTTTCAACACCCGTTCTCTCTACCTTCTCTTCGGATTTCGCAGTTTCTTCCTTTTCTACTTTTTCTTCAGGTTCTCCCTTCGTTTCTTTATTTTCTTCAGCCATTTTAAGCTCCTATAATATATTATAATCTATTTGTTAAATTTACTGCTGCTTTACCTTTAATTTCTCCAAGATCACCATTAAACATTTTAACATCTTCAACATAAACGTCTAACTTGTCTTCTAAAGGAATTGTAAGTGTCTCCCCTACATTTAACCTTAATAACCGGGACAGATTCACTGTAGGCTCACTTAATGCAGCCTTTAGATGTAATGGTATTTCTAAAATAGCATTTTCTAATCTTTCTCTCCAAGTTAAATCATCCTCAATTACATCTGTTTGCACCCTTGACCTTAAGAGCGATGCTATTGGTTTCAAAGTTTGCAAAGGGTAAAGTATATCAAAATTTGCAGCATCAACATTCGGCAATTGAACTACGAAAGAACATATTATTACCAAATCACTTGCATCAACAAATGTAGTAAACTGAGGATTAACTTCCCGACCAATTTGGGCAAAGTTAAGAGGTGTTAAATCTTTCCACCCTAATTTTAATTGTTTTGTTAACCCATCGTTAACCATCTCAATTATTCTTTCTTCAGTAGCAGTAAATTCTTGCCTATCAGTCTTTAATACCTCAATATTTCCTCCATAATAAGCATTTGTTAAAATACTAATAAAATTTGGAGAAAAAACTAAGAGAAGAGAGCCTCTTAATTCTTCTATCTTATATGTCGATAAACTCATAAAACTATCAAGAGATGAAGAATATTCATCAAAAGTTTTCACCTCAGGAGGAAAAGAGCTTATTCTCGGTTGAACTCTTAACATAGGCTGGAAAACAGATCTAGAAAATCTAGCAAAACGTTCATTTATCAAGCGTAAGGCATAATAATCTCCCAAAAGTGATAAATCATCTGATCCAAAACTAAATGGGGTAACTTCAATATCTTTACCTACTCCTTGGGAGGAATCTATATTCCCAGTCTGAAGCCCATCCATTAAGGCTGTAACCTCATCTGTGGTTAATTTTCTTGAGCTATCTTTCGCCAAATTATTTCCTAATAGTTAATAATATTATTGTAGAACAAAAGAAGTAAAATGGACCCCTTCAACTCCACCAAAACCCTCTAACTCTTCTAGTACAGCATTAATAGCACCTTTTAGAGCATTAGATAAGCTTTTCTTACCTTCCCTTCCTGCTATCTCTTCTTCAGAAAACTCACTCATAACCGCTAATATCTCTGATCTCAAAGCCAAATGATGACTTTCTACATTAACCATCACTTCATCATCATATTGAGTAGAAACTCCAACTGTTACTTGTAAAAATTTTCTAGAATTTTTCAAATTTGTTGTAAAGTTACCAGGAAATTCGTAATAAGTAGTTAGAAATTTTTCTTCTGCTTCCACTTTCTTAACCTTCTTTTTAGGTACACATTCTTCTTCTCCATCTGCATTTTCAAAGCAGTCCATTTCTACTTCTTCTTCTTCTTCACTACCAGCATCTCCTTCTGTAGAGCCACTACCTTCTTTATTACCAGTTCCCTTCTTCTCTATTATTTCATTAATTTCTTCAGAAGGATCTGGTTCTGAACCACCACCAAAAATAAGTGCTCCTATACCCAGACCAACTCCTAGAAGTATTAATCCGGCAGCTACAAAAATTGCTATTTTTACTATGCCACCCTTCTTATTTTCTGTTGTATTATCATCTGCCATTTTAAAACTCCAAAGTTTTATGCCCTAATATTAATTATTAGATTAGCTGCATTTTCCTGTAAAGATAAATTGTTATGATTCCTATCATCATTATCTTCTTTAGATTTATCAAAAATATCTTTACGATTATCTTTCTCTTGTTCACTATTTTTAAAGTTCTTACCTTCTTGGCTTAAGGAAAAATCATTTAAGTTTATACCCTGATGAGATAGCATTCTCTGTAAAGAACTATGCGATTCAGCTATAGCCTGTAACGCTAAATTACTCTCTGCCCTCAATAATATATCTGCATTGTCACCATTCATATTAAATCCAAGTATAATTTTACCCAGTTTTTTTGGTTCTAATTTGATTTCTAACATGTTTTTACTATTAGTTATACCTGTTTCAATCAGTTTGGCTAGTCTTTCCAACCATCTGTTCTTATTTAAATCTAAGATCTCAAATGAATTATTACTAGTATCAAAATTGTTTACATTGTTACTCTCATTTTGAACGGTTAATGAAGTTTTTGAAAATGATGTTGCAGAATTGAAAGTGATATTTTTATCTATGTTATTGGAGCTTTTTATAGTACTTGCAAATTTTACATCGGATTCTCTAGATACTTCTTTTATAGTTTTCTTTTGATAATTTGAATAATCCGATAAGTCAGTCTTAGTAACCCCTAACTGACTGGAATGATAATTTTTTATCTTATTTGTTACTTTTAGGGACTCTTTCTTTATTGTTAATTTTTTATTATAGCCATCGTTTTTTAAATTTAGATTTTCTACGTCTAAATGTTTTTTTGTTGTTTTATCATTTTTTTTCTTTTCATTTTTTTTATTTTTAAAATTAAGTTTTTTATTATTTTCTTGAACTTCATTTACATTTGTAGATAATTTTTTTTGATTTCCCTTGGTCAACCTCTCCAATACTATCTTCAAATTTAAGCTTTGATCTTTGTTTTTAGTGGTATTGCTTGTATTATCAGGATTATTTTTATCATTATTAGTGGATTGTACTTTTACATCACTCTTTACCTTTGGCAGTCTATCAACAGGGTCTGAATTTGTTGTTGAGTTTAATAATGTTCTCCAATTAGAATAATGTTCTTCATTCTTTAATACAAAAGCATCATCCTCTTCTGCATTATCAACATTATCTATGTCAGCTATTTCATCTATGTCATCTATGTCATCTATGTCATCTATATTATCTATATTACTATTTATTATATTCATTTCATCTACTTTGTTTTCTACAGATATTTTTTGTTCATCAATGTCCATTAGCTTATTTGCTGGTTCATTTAATCCAGCAACTAAATCCAACTCCATCTCAATGTTATTATTTTCACTTTTCTCATTTTTTTCAGTATGAACAACTCTATCCATTGTCACTTTTTTTTCGTCATCTTCATTTAGATTATCTATTACTTTTGAAAAGTTAGTTTCTTTCTTTCCTGTTTTCAAAATATTATTTTCACCATCAACTATCTTTGAAATACCTAAAGTCTCTAAAATATTTGACGAAGTCATATATATTCCCCTTTTAATTTAAATTGGTATAAACTTGCAAAAAGGGTGCCATATAGATATAATCATTGCCTTGTAGGAGGAAGAGAATTATCAATTTTCTGTTCTAAATTTTTTCTCATTTCTTTTTTTATTTT
>CAYRXL010000060.1:0-1706 GCA_964428295.1 uncultured Alphaproteobacteria bacterium | reverse complement strand
TCCATGATTCTAAAACATTTTTATCTAAGTTACCATTTACTTCATCCGATATTTCAGATAGTTGTTTTATAAGATTATTTAATTTTTCTAATTCACTATCTAAAGTTGTTATTTCATCTGATTGTTTCTTTAATTTTAGATTACGAAGTAATTTTAATCTAGAATACATTCTTGTTTTATTCATTTACTTAAACCTTGAGATTTCATAAGCGTTTTAAAAGCTTCTTTGCTATCATTATAATTTGAACTAACAAATTGACCTTGCTTAATAAAGTCCTCAAGATATGGCCATGAAGCATGAGCTTTGTCTATGGCCAAATCTTGTCCTTGAGTATATCCTCCCATCAAAACCAAATCCTTACTTTCTTCGTAAACAGAAATCATTTTTCTAAACTCAATTGCAAGTTTTTGATGTTAATTATCAGTAATGTCATTAATAACGCGACTTAATGAATTTAGAATATCTACTGCGGGATATATTCCTGATTGTGCCTTTTCTCTAGATAGTATTATATGGCCATCAAGTATAGCACGAGCTGAATCCACTACCGGGTCTGTGTAATCATCAGCATCTGCTAATACAGTATAAAAAGAAGTAATAGTTCCCTGGTTTTTAATTCCTGGCCCTGACCTCTCTATAAGAGAAGGTATCATTGATATTACAGATGGAGGATAACCCTTTGAAGTAGGATGTTCACCAAGTGCAAGACCTATTTCTCTTTTTGCATGAGCCACTCTAGTCAAAGAGTCCATTATTAATAATACATTTTTTCCTTGTGATCTAAAATATTCTGCTATCGCTGATGAATAACTAGCTCCTCTCATTCTAAGTAATGGAGAACGATCAGCAGGCACAGCTACTATTATAATTTTCTTGTTGTTTTCGTTAGACATTAAATTATCAACCATCAATTTTACTTCTCTAGCTCTCTCACCTATAAGTCCTACTACAACAACATCAGCTTCTGTTACTCTACACAACATAGCTAAAAGAATAGCCTTTCCAACTCCACTCCCAGCAATTATCCCTAACCTTTGACCTCTTCCTACCGTAAGTAAGGAATTAATTACTCTCACTCCTACATCTAGAGGCATATCTATTTTTTTTCGTTGTAAAGGATTAATAAATTTTCCATTTATTGGCCATTTGTCTTGCAAACCACCTAGAATTTTTCCATCTAACGGATTTCCCATGCCATCAATAACTCTTCCCAATAGATTATTACCTACAGGTATAGTTATCCCGTTATTTAATAGAGTTACTGTTGCCCCTACCATAACCCTTGCTTCTGAATTATGCATGGCTAATAAGTTCATGCCATTCTTAAACCCTATAATTTCAGCACTACTATCTTCCTCCCCAAGACTTTCCACCTTACACACACTACCAATAGTAGCAGGAAAACCATCACATTCTATAATGTTTCCCTCAAAACTCTTGACCAATCCAGAGGTAACTGTTACTGGCATGTAATTCTTATTTTTAATATTATTCAATAATCTATTTAATATTTGAGTCATATTTTCATACATTAGTTAAATATTTAATTGAGCATCTATGATTGCATCTTAACTTTTAGGATCATCAACTGGAGTATCTTTGGCATGTTTTTCTCCAGGTTTCATCTCTTTTTCATCTCCTACTGCTTCTTCTTTAGTTTCTAAGGTTTTTTCCTCTACTGCTTCTTCTTTAGTTTCTAGTTGTT
>CAYRXL010000059.1:2663-9770 GCA_964428295.1 uncultured Alphaproteobacteria bacterium | reverse complement strand
CTGGTTGGGCTTATTCCAAAGGTGCTGCTTCACTTTATATACTCGCTTACTGTACTTTAGGATTGTTACCTTGGTATATAATTGGACCAAAGATAGCAAAATTAGGACGTGAATCTAATTATATAACCATGGGTGATTTTCTTGGAGACAGATACAAATCGAAATTTTTGATAGTGATAGTCGGTATAGTTTCACTACTGAGTTTTACTCCTTATCTAGCTCTCCAGATTAAAGGAATGGCCTATATTTTTAATGTGTTAACATATGGACATATTCCTTTTTGGTTGGGTGCTCTAATAGCATTTGGAATTGTAGTTATATACGTAGCTACTAGTGGTGTCAGAGGCGCGGCCTGGAGTGATGTTTTTCAAGCTATTTTAATGCTGATAGTAGCATGGGTTTTAGGTATTTATTTTGTGGAAACTTTGCATGGCGGTTTAGGTAATATGTTTAAAAGTATTGCTGAGAATGATCCAACCTTTTTAACAGTTGGAAACGAAGGATCAGCTCTTTCTTCAGCAAGATATAGCAGTAATATCTTAGTATCTATGCTCGGTTTTGTAATGTGGCCACATCTTTTTACTAAATCATATACTACTACAGAAAGAAGGATAAAATTGACAGTAGTAGCTTACCCTGTATTTGCAATTTTTTTATTACCTGTTCTTTTTATCGGTTTTTCTGCAATTGGAGTAGTTCCGCCTGATGCCTTAAATGCACCTGGTGAAGTACTTCCCTATTTGATTACACATCATTTAACAAACTCTGGTTTATTGTATGGCCTCGTTGGAGCTGGAGCACTAGCTGCTGCTATGTCTTCTTCCGATGCTATCACTCATGGTGCTTCGGTATCTTTTGGAAGAGATGTTTGCAAAGTTCTCTTTCCCAAAATAAAGGAAAATAGTGAATTATGGATCATGAGAGGTGCTGTATTAGGAGTAGGCGTTGTTGCATATTGTAGCGCTATATTTGGTAGTGGCGGATTGATTGCTTTGCTCCTGGGTGCTTACGGTAATATAGTTCAATTGGTGCCAGCTGTATATGCAGGTTTATTTTGGAAGAAAGCTTCTGCATTAGGGATAATTCTTGGAATAATAGTTGGAATATTGGTAAATCTTTATTATCAGTACCCATATATACAAAAGTATTTTGATATGAGTACAAGTTCTCCTTACGATTTACATCCGGGTTTAATAGGCTTGGTGATAAATATAATAATAGTTGCAGTGATTAGTTTTGCTAAAGAACAAGAACAAGCAGTTATAGAACATGCTTCTAAATTTGTTGATGATTAAAATAACCTGTTTTTGTTGGCTTCACTCATGCTATGAGCATATTTCAAAGTGAGTATATTTGATTTTGTACTGGATCTAAATGATCTCAGCAGAACTTATTGCCCGTAGAATTTTTTCTGTTTGTTCTTCTAACACCTTCCTATCATATCCTTCATTAATTAGATCACCATCAGGTGATACTTCAGTAGTGTCTTTTCTTAGTTTTCGCTCGGTGGTTTCCGTGGAAGTGATTTGGGTATTACAGAGTCCAAGAGTTGTGGTCATAACGCCATCCATTTCATTTATATTAGTTGTTAGTTGGTCTAATTGCTTTGAATTCTCAGGGAAATCATTATCACGCAACAGTCGGATAGTCATCACAACACCGCCATACACATTTCGTGGTCCACAAAGGGAAACACGCTTACATGACCCCGGATAAAATTTTTAAAGGTAGCTGCATTCTTTTTTGTCCAAGGGATAGGGTTATTTAGACGTTCAAGATAAGGAGTAGATTTAAATACTGATATTCAGTAAGCAACCAATTAAATGTTCTTATCCCCTAGTTTTCTAAGACATTAGCTTGTTGTTTTTAATAGCTTTCTTAAGTGTAGATATTTCTGCTGATTCCTTCACATTCTTGTTGTTTTTTGCTATATGGGTTTCCGTGTCAGTACTAATAAGGTGCGATATAGCAGATTGTATAGAGCTTGATGCATTAGCTATTTGAGTTGCTGCTACCCTGCTTACGCTATCGTCTAATACTTGAGAGATTGTAACTATATCCCACTCAGTTTTTACTACAGTATTTAAAAGTTTAGTTAGCTTTTTTACGCTTCTTGCCCTTGAGTTTTGCAATTCATTTATCCTATTTTTATTCATTTTTTTTTCTGTCATTTTGTTTATGCATATTAATAATAAAGAAAAGTATATTAATCCTTTTTATTTTGCTAATCAATTATAAAATTTTTAATTTTATGTCGTTATATATATTATGGATATGGGACTTATACATAGAATAGCTTTTAATTCGGGAACTCAAGAATTTTATTCAAAGGATAAGCAGGCAAAAAAAAGAGAAAAAGAAGAAAAAGATGGTCATCTAGAGGAAATGTATGAAGCTGATCAAAGAGAGTTTGATGAAGTAAATACCTTTTTCTATACCACCGAGTGCTGGTTGTCTCACAGACATATAATATAAATTTTCTAAAGCATTTTCAATGAGTAAGATAGTTATTGTCGGTTTTTAATTCATATACTATGATATTATTCATTTTATAGGTAATTTATGACAAATAGAACTCCTGAGGACATAAGAAAATCAATCAAATCATTAGTGGAAGAGGCTGAGAAAGTATCAAACACGGAAGCAAATGATGCATCAGAAAATGAGTCTGAAATTGATGTAGAACCTGATATTGAGGAAAGTGAATCCGTAGAAGATATTTCTAATATCGATAATATTGAAACTCAGCAGGAAGAAGATGAGGAGATAACAGAACAAGATTTAATTGAAAAATCTAGTGCATTTAAACGGGAAGTTACTAAAGATACAAAAACTGCATCAGATGTTGATTTAGCAGGTTTGTTAAGTGATGAGGTAGCACTAGCAGTGAGAGCAGAGCTCATAAGATATTCAGAAGTTTTTGATACAGATGAAACAAAAGATATAATATATAAAGCTGTTAGCGATTCTACAAGAGAAATGGTACGAGAATGGCTTGATGAAAACTTGCCTGATATAGCAAAAGAGGTAATAAACGAGGCTCTGGATAAATTAGCAGGAAGTCAAAAATAATTTATTTAATATTAATTTTATTTGTGCCTTTTAACCTGTTATTCGTTTCTTTTTTTCTGTATGCTAACAGACAATGTTCTCCACAGTATGCTTTTCCTGTAATGACTGTTTTACCACAAAAATAAAAATCTTCATCTCCTGGATGCCCAAATGGCCATTTGCATCCCTTCATAATAGGAAACAGTTTAGATATATCGTAAATTTTGTCGTCTGATTTTGTAGTATTTTTAGTTTCATCAATATTTCTATTTAAACCTATCCTGTTTGCTTTACCAATTACTGCATTTCTACTTATATCTCCTAATTTTTCTGCGATTTCTCTTGCAGATAAACCTTTTTTCCAATAATTACTTAATCTCTAAACACGACTATTGGTCCAATAATTTTTCATTAGTTTCTCTTAATGCTAAAATATCTTAATATAATTAAAAATTATATGTTAAACAGTTAACTTATTAAGATAGTAAATACAAGATATTATATTAATTTGAAAGGTATATTATATTGTTAAAGAATGGAAGAACAAATTCTAGACATTTCTCAAAACTAAAAGCTTTTGACTTATATTATGAAGTTTGGAAAATTTGGGGAAAAAATAATTTAGGGTTGCTTATTTTTGCTAATATACTAATGGCTGTCGTAGCTGCATCTACGGCTGCATATCCTCTAGTTATAGATTTTGCATATGATGTTTTAAGTATGAAAGACGAGGATGGTTTAGTGCTGATTCCACTATTTATTCTTTCTATTACTTTGATTAAGGGTGTATCATATTATTATCAAACGACAATCATTGCTAAAATTGCTAATAGAATTATTAAAGATATTCAAGTTTCGCTTTACAATAAAATAATTAGTTTAGATTTATTAGTTTTATCTAATGAAAGGCCTGGGTCACTCCAATCCAGATTAATCAACGATTTAAATATATTTAAAGAAGCAATAATAAGATCTCTTAACAATTTGGTGAGAGATGCTCTAACTTTGATTGGGCTTTTAATATCTATGATTTATTTAGACTGGGTCTTAACATTAATAGTATTAATAGTATATCCTATTTGTTTTTATCCTGTTATTCAAATAGGTAAATTTAGTAGAAGCTTTGCAAACAGTCTTCAAGAGATTATAGGTAGTACATCATCATTTTTAAATGAGAGCTTTTCAGCCTTTAGACTTATTAAGACTTTTAATTTAGAGAATTTATTAAGCAGAAAAGCTCAAAATAATTTCAATAAGTTGTTTAATTTAAATTTAAAAATGATAAAGGTTAGAGCAAAACTAGAGCCTATTTTAGAAGTTATTGGAGGCATTGCTATCGCAGCTGTAATTGTTGTAGCGGGTATAAGAATAATCAATAATTCATCTGATATCGGAGCTTTTTCAGGGTTTGTAAGTGCTTTGCTAATAGCTGTGCAACCTGCAAGGGCTCTAGGCACTTTAAATGCAGTAATGCAGGAAGGGGCGGCATCCGCTCAAAGGATACTTAGTTTTTATAAAATTGTTCCAAAAATAAAAGAAAAACGTACCGCAAAATCACTAATGATTAAAAAAGGTTTTATAAGATTTGAAAAAGTAAATTTTGGATATAATAGAAATGATTGAGCTGAATTAGTTTTAAAAAACATAAACCTATCTATAAAATCAGGTAATAAGATGGCAATAGTAGGACCAAGTGGTTCAGGAAAGTCTACATTAGTTAATTTAATTCCGAGGTTATTTGACCCTTCAAGTGGTCATATAAAAATTGATGGAATTGACATAAAAAACATTAAATTAAAAGATTTGAGAAGAAATATAGCAGTTGTTTCCCAAGATGTTATGCTATTCAATGCGACGATTAGAGAAAATATAAGTTATGGAAATCTTAGCTCTAGCTTATCTGAAATTAAAGAGGCAGCTAAAGTTGCGGATGCACATGATTTTATATGTAAGCTTCCTGAAGGATACGATACAAATGTAGGAGAAAGGGGGCTTGATTTGTCTGGAGGAGAACGCCAAAGAGTTTCAATAGCTAGAGCCATCCACAAAAATCCAAAAATTTTAATATTAGATGAACCTCCTAGTTCTTTAGATTCTGAGTCTGAAAAAAATATAAATAAATCTCTGGACAAACTTTCTTATAAGAGGACTACATTAATAATAGCTCATAAGCTGAGTACAATTTTAAATTCGCACAAAATTATATTTTTGGATAATGGATCTATAATTGCGCAGGGAAAACATGAAGAGTTGATGAAGAATCTTGATATATACAAGAAAATGATATCTTCTCAAAATTTTTAGTGCCAGTCTGAAGACTTTTGTTACTACTCTCTTCTAAATAGAAACTCAGTAATTAAGCTCCATATCTTTTTGTATTTGAAATTATTTTTAAGTCTTTTTTTATCATATTTAAATTTTATCCATTTTATAAAGTCTTTAGAGTAGTTTGCATTTGTACTTATAGCTTGTTCGAAAAAATAATCTAAAATTCCAGTTTTAGCTAGTTTTATATGAAGGTGTTTTATATGTAATTGTTGTTTTGCTTCAACTACGGATTTTTCTTTTTTTAAAATTAAGTATAATGCTGATGCAATTCCAGCTCTATCAGCACCAGATTTGCAATGCATAAGAGCAGGATATTCAATGGTATTAAAAATCTTATTAAGTTTTATTATTTTTCTTTTATCTGGTAGATCCCTTGAAGACATAGGAAAGTTTATAAGATTTATACGTTCTTCTTTACAGGTTTTCTCTTCTAAATAATATGATGAACAGTGCCTTTTGCCTCTAAGATTTATGATGGTTTTAATATTATTCTTTTTTATATCATTTTTAATTTGAAAAGGATAAGGTTGGTTAGATCTAAACATATCATCAGAAATTTTTGCCCAAGATCTCCAAAAAATTCTAAAAATTCCGTGATCTGACAAAGAAGAGTCTAGATAGGAAATAAAATTATTTATCTTACCTAAAGTTTTTCCTCTTTTCCAAAGGTTGAATAAATTTTTAATTTTAATTTTCAGGTTACTCTCCTATATTTTTTATAATTTATTACTTTTATTATAGTTTTTCTTGTAATAATTTAAATCTATTAAAATTTACTACTTTTATAGTACGATGAACTATGGATGAAAATAAAATTTTAACTAAAGAACAAAGATTGGTCCTTGAAATGAGGAATAACTTAATACGTAGAAGAAAACAATCTAAAATGAGAAAAGCAAAGAACAGACAAAAGATTAAAAAGGATTCAATATTTATTGATAAGGAATAAAATATTATGGCAATCATGTCAGATAAGTGGATAAGTTCTATGGTGAATAAAGAAAAAATGATTGATCCATTTGAACCAAATCAAAACAGCAATGGGAAAGTTTCTTTTGGTCTCTCCAGTTACGGATATGATGCAAGAGTGGCTGATGAATTTAGAATTTTTACTAATGTAAATAATGCCATTATTGATCCGAAGGATTTTTCTTCAGATAGTTTTGTTGAGCGTAGCTCAAGTTCTTGCATCATTCCACCTAACAGCTTTGTGTTGGCTAGAACTATAGAATATTTCAAAATTCCTAGAGATATACTCGTGATATGTTTAGGAAAATCTACATATGCTAGATGTGGAATAATTGTAAATGTTACTCCTCTAGAACCTGGATGGGAGGGTTATGTTACTCTTGAATTTTCAAACACTAGTCCTCTGCCAGCAAAAATATACGCAAATGAAGGAGCCTGCCAATTTTTGTTTTTTAAGGGTGATGCTCCTCCAGAGTTGTCTTATGCAGACAGAAAAGGTAAGTATATGAATCAAAAAGGCGTAACTTTACCAAAAATATAATTTATGGACAAAATTCATATAGTAGGTGGTAACGAACTAAAAGGAGAAGTAAGTATTACTGGTTCAAAAAATGCATGCTTACCTCTGCTAACATTGGGCATTCTTACTGATAAAGAGCTAATTTTGAATAACGTCCCTGATTTAGAAGATGTTAATACTATGACTTTATTATTAAAGGAATTAGGAGTTAGTATAAAAAGAGATGGAAGCAAAGCGAT
>CAYRXL010000059.1:0-2653 GCA_964428295.1 uncultured Alphaproteobacteria bacterium | reverse complement strand
AGAAAATGTTCTATCTCATAAGGCTGATTATGAGTTGGTTAGAAGAATGAGAGCCTCGTTTTTAGTATTAGGACCTTTATTATCTAGGGAAGGATTTGGGCAAGTATCTCTTCCAGGAGGATGTTCAATTGGAACTAGACCTGTTGATCTTCATTTGTTTGCGTTTAAATCTTTGGGAGCTGATGTAGATATTAGAGATGGTTACGTAAGTGTTAGAGCTCCAAGAAAAGGATTAATAGGCAAAAAAATAGATTTTCCAAAAATATCAGTAGGTGCAACGGAGAATGCTATCATGGCTGCTGTTTTTGCAAGAGGAACTACAAGGTTAAATAATTCAGCGAGAGAACCTGAAGTGATTGATCTTTGTCGTTGTTTAAATTACATGGGTGCAAAAATAAATATTTTAGATAAAGGAGATATAGAAATTGAAGGAGTAAGCTCACTAAAAACTTGCAGTCATGATGTGCTTCCAGATAGAATCGAGACTGGAAGTTATATGATAGCAGCAGTAATAACTAATGGGCAAATATTAATAAAAAATACAAATCCAAATCTTTTGGAATCTTTTATAAATATATTGAGTAAATCTGGAGTCAAGGTTGCTCTTAAAGAAGATAGCATTTTAGTTGAACCAAGTGGTCAGCCTAGTGCAATGAATCTAGAAACTGAAGAATTTCCTGGTTTTCCTACTGACATGCAAGCTCAGATAATGGCGCTTGCATGTGTAGCAAATGGAACCTCGTTTATAAGAGAGAATATTTTTGAAAATAGATTTATGCATGTACCAGAATTAAATAGATTAGGAGCAGATATAAAAATTAATGGGAACTGTGCTACTATAAAAGGAAATAAAAGTTTAATAGGTGCGCAAGTTATGGCTACAGATCTTAGAGCGTCTGTTTCTTTGGTGTTGGCTGGATTGGCTGCTAAAGGGGAAACTGTAGTCAACAGAATTTACCATCTTGATCGAGGTTATGAAAACCTTGAAAAAAAATTGGCATCTTGTGGTGCAAACATATATAGAATAGGAAAAAATAAATAATGTTACCTAATGAAGGATGGAAGCCGCTTAAGTTAAAGGCAGAGGACGATGAAGATCTAGAGATATTTAGTGAGTGTCTGTATGAGTCTATATTTTCTATAAAAGAAATGAAATTTGTTGAAATAGAAAAATCTTTTATTATGACATTAGAGAGATTTACATGGGAATGTGCTTTTGGAAAGGATGAAGAACTAAGACAAGTTTTATCTGTTGTAGTATTTCAGAATATTAATGCCATGGAACTAAATTTTCAAAATAAGTACAGAAATAAGTTTTTAAATTTGAAATCTATAGCTTGTGAAAAAGATATTATTGTCATTTTATTTAATTATGAAAATTCCATTAACCTTAAAACTAGTAAACTCGAATGTAGCATGGAAGATATTGGAAAACCAATATGGCCAGCATTAACTCCTGGTCATTTTAAAAATATAAAAAATTGAATAACTATGAATAAAACATATGACAAAGAACTTATAATAGCATTACCTAAGGGGAGAATACTAAAGGAAGTGTTTCCTATACTTCAAAAATCAGGCATATGCCCGGATGAAAAAATTTTTGATGAAAACTCTAGGAAACTTAAATTCTCTACTTCGTTTGGAGATATAAGTATAATTATGGTAAGGAGTTTTGATGTAGTAAATTTTGTTGCATTCGGAGGAGCCCATATAGGTATCGTTGGAAAAGATGTGATCTTAGAATTTAACTATAAAGATATTTATGCTCCAATTGATTTAAGAATAGGATTGTGTAGGATGTCTATTGCTGAGCCAATAAACTCAAAAAGAAGTAAAGATTCTGATGCCTCTAGTCATATCAGAGTAGCTACTAAATATCCTGAGATTACAAAAAACTATTTTGCTAAAAAGGGAATACAAGCGGAATGTATAAAATTAAATGGATCATTAGAATTAGCACCATCACTAGGCATGTGTGAAGTTATAGTAGACTTAGTTTCAACAGGAATGACACTGAAAGAAAACGGTTTAGTTGAAAGAGATAAAATCATTGATGTTTCTTCAAAGCTTATTGTAAATAGAATTGCTGCCAAAACTAACTCGTTAAAAATAAACAATATTATTAAGAGAGTTAGAGGTGCAATTGATGATTAGAAAACTAATATATACAGATTCTAACTTTAATAATGAAATGAATAAATATTTAAATCAGAATTCAATCAAAAAAAATAGAGTAGAAAATAAAGTTAAAAATATTTTAAAAGATGTATTGGAAAATGGGGATAAGGCTTTAGTAAAATATACGAAATTATATGATAATTATGATGTCAATGCTTCAGGGTTAATTCTTCGTAAGGAAGAAGTAAATGTTGCTAAAGACAGTTGTGATATTAGAGAGATAGAGGCTTTAGAAATGGCGGCTGAAAGGATAAGCAATTACCAAAAAAAACTTATCCCAAATGACTTGAATTATGTCGATGAAACAGGAACCATGCTCGGTTGTAAATGGAGTTCAATAGACAGTTGTGGAATATATACGCCAGGAGGGAAGGCTGTGTATCCATCTTCTGTGCTAATTAATGCGATACCAGCATGATTGGCCAATGTAGACAGGATAGTAATGGCAGTTGAAACGGTGGCTGGTTTTATA
>CAYRXL010000058.1:9417-9794 GCA_964428295.1 uncultured Alphaproteobacteria bacterium | reverse complement strand
GGCACTTGAAAATAATGAAATGACTACGAAATAAAAAAAAGCTCGATTTCTCCTTGCAGCAGGTATTTTAAAATTAAAAAAGATATTCCCAAAAAAAGCGAATAGAATACCAACTATTAGGGAGATTACTACGGATAAATATATATGTACTCCAAGAGAATCTAAGTAACCTTGAAACGTGAGTTCAAGAAAGATAGAAAGGACACCTATTATGATATATGTTACTAAAAATCTGCCCCTGTAAAATAATCCATGAAGGGTGCGTATAATCTCAGGATGCAATATTCT
Source organism: uncultured Alphaproteobacteria bacterium (assembly GCA_964428295.1). Classification (GTDB taxonomy): domain Bacteria; phylum Pseudomonadota; class Alphaproteobacteria; order TMED109; family TMED109; genus CAYRXL01. The sequence goes on along the minus strand of CAYRXL010000058.1, from coordinate 9,506 downwards.
ATTCATCCTTTCTTTGACCGTAATAGGCATTTGGACCATGTTTGCGAGAAAAATGTTTATTGAGTAAAGCCCTTGAAATAGGTTTTGCT
>CAYRXL010000058.1:0-9407 GCA_964428295.1 uncultured Alphaproteobacteria bacterium | reverse complement strand
ATGTATTCCAGCAGTTCAGCGTGTTTTACAGCTTCCTCAATTGTTTTACCCCAGGTAAATGGACCGTGATTGGCCACCAGAATACCTGGGCAATCAAGTGGATCAATATTTAATTCCCCTATTTTCTCAATGATCACCTTCCCTGTTTCTTTTTCATATTCACCATTTATTTCTTGCTCAGTAAGTTTACGAGTTATGGGAATTTTACCATTCCAGTAATCAGCATGCGGTGTACCAAGACATGGAATGGGCTCCCCAGACTGGGCCCAAGCTGTCGCGTATTGTGAATGAGTATGTACGATTGAATTTATTGTACCAAACGCTTTATAAATTTCTTGGTGTGTTGGTGTATCCGTGGAAGGCATTGGACTTAATCCATAAATTTTTTCATTTAAACCTAGTTCAACAATATTATTATTTTTCAAGCTGATTAATTTTGATCCACTTGTTTTGATTAATATTGATGATTTATTTCTAAGACTAATATTCCCAAAATCATCGTACACTGCTAAATTTTTTGCAAAACTATTTGCAATACTGATTATTTAACGAATTAAAGATTTTTTATTCATTCTTATTTAATTGACTGATTTAAATGATATTATATGCTAAAGATCCATTTTTTATAAACCATAGTTTATAATGTTTTTTACTAAAAAATTAATTCATTCCCCCAAATACCACTGAATCATTCTGCCTACCCCTTCTTCTAAATTATATTTCGGAGCAAAATCAATTGCGGATTGCAATTTTGAAATATCGGGGCAGCGTCTCTTGGGATCAGAATCCCCATAAACAACATGAGGTGGCCTTATCTTTTCAATTGGTACTTTTTCAGGCAGTAGATTAGCTACAATTTCAGATAATTGATTAACTGATATTTCCTGATCAGGGTTACCAACATTATATGCTTCCCCTTTTTGTTTTGAAAACAAGACTTTAAAGGTTGCCTCAATGGCATCATTTATATAACAATACGATCTCGTATTTTCACCATCACCATGGATTTTTAGTGATTTTTTTTTCAGACCTCGTTCGATAAAATTAGGCATAATCCTGTAGTCATTTTGTCTATGACCTGGTCCATATACATTAAAATATCTAACAATTTTAACTGGCACCTCATGAACACTCCAAAAGTTTATGCACAATATTTCAGCAAATCTTTTAGATTCATCATAGCATGCCCTTGGTCCACTTATTGACACATTGCCATTATAAGTCTCCGGTGTCGGAATATATTGATCAGGAGGGTCACCATATACCTCGCTTGAACTGGTAAACAAAAATCCTTCAACATTTTTTTGCTTTGCCAACTCAAGCATATTTCTTGTTCCAATAGTACTAACATCCATAGTCTCAATAGGATGTTTTGTGTAATAAAGAGGTGATGCAATCCCTGCAGCATGAATTATATAATTAATCTCATCATCAATTTCAAATGGGATAGTAACATCGTGATTGATGAAATGGATATTATCATCTTTTATTACATTATTAACTCCAGTTATATAATTATCATAACAGTATAAAGTAGCAGGTTTATCCAAAACGTTATTATTGAGATGATAAATTGTGGAAACTAAATACTTACCTAAAAATCCACCAGCACCAGTTATTAAAAAATTACTATTATCAAATTTTTTCTTATTATCAATCAAGATATCTGCAAGATTGATTGTGTCTTCTTGTAAAACAGATGATTGCAACATATTTTTCATGATTAATAGATAAATTTTACTTTTCTAATATATAGGATAAAACACTATACTATTTTTTACTAACTATTTTTCAAAAATCTAAGCCTTTTCTTCCAATAATTTAATTTTTTCCGATAAACTTGATATTTCATTCATTAAAATGTTATAGTACCTATCCAGACTAAGACCTAAAGTAATTTTAACAGATTTGATCAATGCAGAAGAATTGACGTTTGCACCATCATAGTTTATAGTTTTTAAAATAATCGTAGAGTCACCGGTTAATACTTCAATACCATAATCTTTGTGGATTTCAACAACCCTACCAGGAATTCTTCCTTCATATATCTTAGGAAATTTTGGGATTTCTGATTCCCAGACTATAATTCTTTTTTTATCATAATATGTATATGCTCCGCTATATGGTTTTGTCAACCCTCTTATCAAATTATGAATTTGCTTGGTGGTAGAGTTCCAATCAATAGATCCATCTTCTGGAACTCTTGTACAACAGTAAGTTTTAAGACCAGTTTGTAGTTCACCTGCAAAACCATCTAATACGTTTTGAACTACATTAGCTAGATTTTCTTTTATTATGGTGTTTATTTTATCGTAAACTGTTTTAACGGTATCATCTTCCTCTATTTTGATAGTATACTGCGCATATATACGTCCATCATCGATTTCTGTAGTCATTTCATGGATGGATAACCCTATTTTTTTTCTATTATTTATTATGGCCCAATTAATATTTGCTCTTCCTCTCCATCTTGGTAAATCCCCATGGTGAACATTAATAAATTTCGAATGTATTAATAGAGAATTCGGTATTTTTTTGTTAAATGATGATACTATAACAGCGTCCGTTTTAAATTTCTCAATTAAATTCCCGATTTGCTTTAATTGATTACTTTTCACTATTCTGATCTTTTCCGATAAAGCAATTCTCTCAACATCTAGCAAATGTTTGGGTCTGTATAAGTTTTTACTCTCAGGAGGGACAACAATACTTACAACATTATACTTCTTGATTAAAGATTTTAAAGCGAATACTCCTGTATGGCCATATGCTAATAATAATACTTTCTTCAAATTATTTAACTCCTAGCTTGAAAAATCAATTATACAATTGATAATATATTCTATCTCTTCGCTTGTTAAATGAGGATGTATTGGTAATGATAATATTTGATCAGCTAACTTTTCCGAAATTGGATAAGACCCGCGGTTCAATCTTAGTTCATTATAAGCTTTTTGTAAATGTATGGGGATTGGGTAATGAACAATGGCTTCTATACCCTTGGAGTTTAAGTAAGTTAAAAGTCTATCTCTTTGACTAGATCGCACTACGTATAAATGATGAGAAGAGTGATTCCCTTTTTTAATTGTAGGCAATATTAAATCACCAACATTATTAAGATTTTTTGTATATAATTGCGCTACTATTTTCCTTTTTTGATTCCAATCATCCAGATATTTCATTTTAACTAATAAAATTGCTGCTTGAATTGTATCCAATCTAGCATTTCTTCCTTTACAACTGTGAAAATATTTCTTAGGTGATCCATAATTCCTTAATAATATTAACTTATCATAGAATTCTTTTCTATTGGTCACAACCATTCCCGCATCACCAAATGCACCTATATTTTTCCCAGGATAAAAACTGAAGCATGAGATGTCTCCGATTGAGCCTGCTTTTTTACCATTCTGTGATGCACCATGTGCCTGACATGCATCTTCAATTATTATGATATTGTGCTTCCTTGCAATTTTAACCATAGAGTTCATATCAACCATTTGGCCAAATAAATGCACGGGTATAATTGCTTTTGTTTTTGAATTAATTAAAGCGGGGAGTTTTGAAACATCCATTAATTGTGTTTTCTCATCGACATCAACAAACACTACTTTTGCGCCACATTCTGATATAGCATAGGCTGTTGAAATATAAGTATTGGGCACTGTAATAACCTCATCCCCAGTACCTATATTGGCAGATAATAATGCTAACGTTAATGCCGAAGTTCCCGAATCAATGCCAACACCATACTCACAACCAATATATTCAGAGAAGGATGTTTCAAATTTTTTGACATCTCCGCCTAAAATAAAATCCCCATTTTCCATTACTTTTATAATGCCATCAAGTATCTCCTTTTTATATATTTCATATTGGCGAGGTAAATCCACAGATTTAATCTTCATAACGTAGATGTATTAATTAATAAATGATTTGGTGATTATAATTTCTTTAGAATAGAAAGTTAGAATAAATCCTAACATAAATTGTTAGTTTTTTATACCTAACCTCAGCCAAAAAAATGCTCTAAGCATCTTCCACCAACCAATAATTGGACTCATTTTTGAATGACTTATTCCCCGTAGATAAATCTTAGATGCTGGTACTTCAGTAATTTTGTATCCCAAGACAATTGCTTTATACATAATATACATTTCTCCATCGTAAGAATTTAACCATTCTTGCCTAAGCTGTATTTCAGGATTATTAAAGACCGATGTACGGATTGCGCGAAAACCGGTAGATGTATCAGTAAGTTTTCTACCAGTAGTCAACCAAACAATCCATGGGTGAATGTATCTTGTTGCAATGACTCTGTACAAAGGAGTATTGTCATATCGTCCTCCTGGCAGATGGCGTGATCCTATAACAAAATCATAACCTTCTCTTATCTTTGCAATCAGACTTGGAATTTCATTAGGTCGATCTTTGTCATTTCCAGCCATTATAACAATAACATCAAACTGATTATTGCATGCATATTCAACACCAGTTCTTACCGTTGCTCCAACACCCTTAGTATAAGGATGTGATATTTGTGATATACCGGCTTTATTAATAATCTCATCAGAACCATCAATGGAGCCATCATTAACAACTATTACAGAATACTCTGGGTATTCCTTTTTCATCTCTACTAAACGTTCTACAACCCTATCAATTTTCCCTTTCTCATTGTAACAAAGTGAGATTACTAATACCTTCATGCCGTTGCTTGAAATATCATTCATTATTTAATATAGACTATTTATTTATATTATTTCAATTTCCGGTAAAGGAATAAAATACTTGCAACCAAATTCCGAAAATTTTCGATTATTTTTTATTATTGATGATGCAAAATTCCAAGCAAGGATTAAAATATAGTCAGGTTTTTTATCATTTATAGCTGATCGTGAAAGAATTGGAACATGTAGCCCAGGAGAATATAAGCCCTGCTTTAAAGGACTGTCATCAACAATAAAATCCAATATATGAGTACCCAATCCAAAATGATACATTAGGGTTGTCGCTTTAGCTGGAGCCCCATAGCCAATAATGCTTTTCCCGCTCTTTTTGAGATCATAGAGTTGTAATTGAATCTTTTGTTTTAATTTGTCAATTTTGTTACTATAGTGTTTTAATGTATATGCTTTATCTAATTTTAATTTGGATTCTAGGTTAATCAAGTTCACTACAGATTTACTAACTTTTCGATGTCCGCTAGAAAGTTGGGCAATTCCCCGAAGAGAGCCACCATGAGTCTTGATACGAGTCACTTCAATAAGTTCAAGCCCTTGAGCCTTAAAATATTGGCATAAAGGACCTACTGAATGGTATGATAAATGCTCGTGATATATTGTATCAAATAATGTTTTTTCAAAAACATCAACCAAATAAGAAACTTCAAAAATAAAAACGCCATCTTCTGCCAATAGTTCTCTCACACCCTGGGTAAATCCAATCAAATCATCAACATGTGCAAAAACATTATTAGCAGTGATTATGGAAGCTGGACCCCTTTCATTCCGAAGAATTTTAGCTAGCTCGGCATTAAAAAAAACCGGCATAGTTTCAATCCCTAAATCCGTTGCTTTTTTGGCAATCCCAATGGCAGGATCGATACCCAGAACTTTCATTCCGGCATCTTGAAAATATTTTAGCAGAGTCCCATCATTACTGCCTATTTCTACTACTAAACTGCCTTGATGTAAATCAAATTCCGATATTACGAACTTAGCATATTCTTCAAAATGTTTTACAAATACCGGGGATGTACCTGATACATAAACATAGTCTTTAAATAGATAATTTGGACTAATTATAGTCAAAAGTTGAACATGTCCACAATCGATACATTGGTAGATGTCCAGCGGATAACAATCTTGAGTAATTTTAAGTTTACTTTCTGGTATGAATGCGTTAGCTGGCGGAGTAGGTGTAAGATTAAAAACTTCTTCTAAGTTGTTTGACTCACATAGACGGCAGCATTCCCTATTAGTATAGACTTTAATAATATTTTACAATCAATATATTAAACTAGGTTCACACGAACTAAGTCATTTTCATAATCTTCATGTAAACGTGTTCCACCACCTAAAGTCAAAAATACTGTATCTTCAGGAAATACCATGGCATGCTCAACCATCGGGGGAGTGTAGAATACTTGCCCAGCATTAATAAGTATTTTTATAGGTTCTTTTTCCGAGTTAGTTGGTCGATAATAGTATTCGATACTTCCGGAAATGATATAGCAATAATGCCAATCAACCTTATGGTAATGATTTGCCCTAATGGATCCTTTTTTTGATTCAATTAATACCGCACTACGCATCTGTGATTCATTTAATGAAACTAAATTTTGTATGATTCCCCTATCATCGCTATAAGGTTTTTTTAGAGGTATAATAGGGGTTTTTAACCAATCAAGATCACTTTTCACATTCATTTCTTTATTCTCCTTTTAGATTATTAGATTGGATATCTTTGTATGTGATTATTAGGGTATCTGTTCAATATTTAAAAATCTAAATAAAAGTTATGTAGATCAATTTTAATATTTTTTTATTACTCTTTTGTAAAGCCATCGCGAATATTCCCCGTTGTTATTAATCGCAGGGATGAATCAGGATCCGGAGTACAAGGTATTGGAGAATCAAAACAAAATGAGCCACTATCAGGTGTCCATATCTCTAAACCATACCTAGTATTAAAATTTTTTAATTCTATATGAGGGATTCCTTTTATAGTTTGCATTCTCAATAGTGGTTTTACCTGTCCAATCGCATCAACTTTATGCAAAGAAAATGCGAATATCAAAATTAATAATGGGAAATATAAAGGTATTTTCTTTTTGTAAAATTTACTTATAGGAAAACTGAAAAGACTTCCAAACCACCAAAAAGCGAAACATCCAAACCTAGGGTCCGGTGTATAAAAATACCATAGAAACATTTGAGATAATGCTGGGATTAAATATAGAATAATAATCTTTCTTTTATTCGAACATATAAGGAAATAAATAAAACCTACCACACCAATAATCAGAGGATACAAGGTTTCTACCCTGCGATGCTGAACAAATAGTCGATTTAAAATCCAAGTTTTTCTAATAGATTCCCTTTCTTGTTTTGAAACATTCCCTTTTATCCCTGATGCGGTATCCTTTATCAAATTTGCATATGTTTGAACTTCTTTTTTTTCAACCTTCCATTCAACTGGAATGTAAAGTTTATGATATGGGAATAATGGATACCCAGATAACATTGTATTTCTATAGATCCATAAAGCAAAAGATAAAATGATGATAGTAGCATATACAGGGACTGAACTGAAATATTCTTTGAAAAGCAATCTCCTATTGATGTATAAAACAACAAGAAGACTTGTGAAGCCAAGCAATATGAAACTTAGTTTGGATGATATACCTATAAAAATTATACAAAAAATAAAAAATAGATTTTTTTCTTGATAAAAAATATTTTTAAATATTTCTATTGCTAAAATAATTCCAAATATAAAAGGGAGTAAATCAGTGGATGTAGATGGATGAAAATAGAAACAATAATGAACCAGAGGGATATTAAATAATAATTTCATTATTAATACAGTAGACTCAATCTTATTATTTTTATTAATTATTTGTTTAACTGGTATCAAAAGAAAATAATAAAATGCTAAACAAAGAAGAAAACCACTATGATTCCATAAAAAATAGTTTGAAAATAATAAGTTTTTAAAATTTGCCACTAATAAGAATAAACTGCTATTGTATCCAAGATGAAATAACAGATTTGCTAAGCCTCTCATTAAGGGATAGGATTGCAACCACTTAATATGTTGCAGGTGATATAATCCAGTATCAGATGGCCCAAGATGTGAATTTGATAAATTGGCTATCCAGAAAGTGTAAATAAAAAATATAACTAATACATATTTATTTAATAAAATAGATTCCAATGAAAATTGAAATTTAAATACTACACTTTTAATGAATTTATATAAAGCAATTACTATTAATAAAAATGAACAGTATTTATTAATCGGAAAAAAAATATTCCATAACTGTAGAAAAGTTATATTTGCGAATATCCCATAAATAATCACCGATGGAACTTTATCTAACTTAGAGAACCATTGTATATTTTTTAATATTGGAATTCTTTCAATGAAAAGTAAACCAAATGAATAATAGTAAATGAAATAGAATAAAATGGTTATCCAATTGAAAAGTATTTCAATAAATAAATTCAGCATATTTAAACTAATTATTTTTAAACAATCCTATGATAAATCCTAATCCATACCCAAGATGTAGACAGGGAAAAACGAGCAAGGAATAAAGCTTTTTACGCAATGAATTTTGAATAAAAACAGAAATAATGGTCAACAGAATCAAATAAACTGCGGCCGGCAACAGGAAACCCCAGTAGAGCAGACCCAGTCCCAATGAAGCAGGCATTAAAACAATAAATACCGCCGGCACAAAATGATGCCAACGTCTACCCTGGGGTACTTTTTTAAAGACTAGTGGTTTGTAGAGTCCATATTGGTAATACTGCTGCCAAAGGTCTTTTAGATTTTCTCTTACAAAATAAACGGTTTCCAAGCTTGGATCCATCAGGATCCTGTAGCCTTTTGACCGGCAGCGATAGTTCAGTTCATCATCCTGGTTGCGCACAAGGTCTTCATCGTACTGCCCTACGTCTTCGAGAACGGATCGTTTGTAAATCGGAAACGGTACTGTATCCACGTACTTTTTTACCCTTTCTGTCCGAAAAAATGATTGTCCCACCCCAAAGGAATGCATCATGCACTCTGCGATGGCTTCCCCTTTCCATGTTTTGCCAACATGTTCTGCAGGGCCGCCAACCACATCCGCTTCGTCTCGTTCCAGAATCTCGATAGCTTTTTCAAAATATCCAGACGGATATATGGAGTGACCATCTAAACGGGAAACATATTTACCTTTGGTTATTGGAAAAACGGAATTAAAGCCAGGACTGACATACCGTTTTTTATTTTTTTCTAAGTAATAATCTGGTATACTATCTACTGCATTTTCTAACCATTCAAAAGTGCCGTCACTGGACATTCCATCCACAAAAACAACTTCCATTTGTTTATAATTTGAATTTTGTATTGAACTAAAAACTCTCTCAATAGTTTGTATTTCATTGTAAACGGGTATTACTATTGATAATTCTGGTAATTCGTTACTCATATCACAAGATTTAAAATAGAATTCAATTGAAATGTGTTCTTAATGAATAGCAGGATTTGATAATTCTGATTTTATTACGCGAAATTTTCCAGCCCAATTCTTTTCAATCTCATCACACACTTGGATTTCAACGTTTACTTTTTGAATTCTTTCTTTAAAATTCGCTTTTAATACCATAGCGGATTGTTCATTCCAACCTGTT
>CAYRXL010000057.1:8141-9913 GCA_964428295.1 uncultured Alphaproteobacteria bacterium | reverse complement strand
TGGTACTTCTAAATCTACTATTCTTTTTCCTAGTCCTTCTGCTATTGCAGTATTTCCTACTCCTGGTTCACCTATTAGAACAGGATTATTTTTAGTTCTCCTTGAGATTACTTGTATGGTTCTCCTAATTTCTTCTTCTCTGCCGATTACAGGGTCAATATTACACTCTTTTGCCTTGTTTGTAATATTCGTAGTAAATTTGTTTATAAAACTTAGTTCATTCACGTTGAGATTATTTGTATCAGTATTATTTTCTCTCATAGAAATTATTAACTCCCTTATCTTTTTTAAAGAAATCTTTTGTTTGTTTAAAATACATCTGATTGCATTCGAAGGATTAGTTAAAATACACAAAAAAACTAAGCTTATTCTTATACTATAATTTACATTAAATTTTTCTGTTTCGTTTCTTGCTTGGTCTAATATAGAAATAATATTACTATTTATAACTAATTCATTCTTTTTGTCTGCAGTATAAGTTGGTTTAGAATCAAGATGATATTCTAGATCAGAAATTAAAATGTTTTTATTCAGTCCTATTTTTATACATAATTCTTCAATTGCACTATGTTTGTACAATAAAATTACATATAATAGATGAATTGGCTCTAACTCTATGTGTTTCTTCTTTTGAGCTAGTATGTATGATTCACTTATAAGCTTTTTTATTTCTTCGCTAAAATCATTAATTTTCATATTCAATACCTTGTTTCTTTAATATGAATATGGTGTTGTTTTAATACAACACAAGAGGTAAACTTCAAATTAATCTAAAGAATATTATACTTATTCAGCATCGTTAAGAGTTTGTGGCGTGGTTTTTTGGTGGTTTTTTTCTAAATCATTTTTATTCTTTAATCTAAGATAATGTTCAGCATGTTGTAAAAAATTCTCAGCCGAAACTCTATCTCCTGCTGCACTTGCATCTCTTGCAAGTGTTTCATATTGTCCTTGAGTTTTGTGTGGATTCTGTGAATCTCTTGAATCAGACCTAATTCTATCAAAGTTTGGCCTTATTCTCTTATTTGATCGGCGACCTAGAGATTTTCCCCGTTTACGTTTAACGACGTTTAAAGTTTTCATTATAATTATTAACTTTTCATTGTTGAGAATTAAATTTTATATGATAAAACAATTTTACTTTACTAAAATAAATGTACAACTACTTTTTATAATAACCTGATATACATCTAGTATTTCTATTTAAATCTTTGTGAACTTCTAAATTTTTAATTCCATTAAACTTCATAATATTTAATACTTCTTCCGATTGATTGTATCCTATTTCTAGAACCACTAAAGCATTGTTTAACAATATATTAGATGCATCAACTAGTATTCTTTCATAAGCACTAACTCCACTTGTTCCTCCATCAAGCGCTACCCTAGGTTCATACTTAGAAACTTCAACATCCAATTTATCTATTTTGTTAGACTTAATATAGGGTGGATTAGATATTAATGCATCGAAGCTTTTAGTCTTAAATGAGTTTCCCCAATTAGTACAGACTAATTCAATTCTATTCTTTAGTCCATACACTATAGCATTTTTTTTTGCTAAGTAAATTGTTTCATAACATATATCCGTTCCCACTCCTTTTGTTTCTGATAACTCAAGCAGTATGGATATAAGTAAAGATCCTGAACCTATTCCTATATCTAAAATATTCTTTGGTTTCTTTTTCTTACATAAATTTAAGAACACCTCTACAGTAGTTTCGCTATCTGATCTAGGAATGAATGTATAATTGTTTAATTCCAAATCTATCTTT
>CAYRXL010000057.1:7589-8131 GCA_964428295.1 uncultured Alphaproteobacteria bacterium | reverse complement strand
TTCTGAAACTAGCCTTTTTTGTAATTCTTGATAGAGGTTCTTTATTTAGTCTCCTTTGGACCATTTTATTAAGTTTTTTAAGATGACTTAGGTTGATTAGCGATGTGGGCTCATTTATCTGTTTTTCTAAAGTAATTCCCAGAGTATCTTCTAACAAAAGTCTAACCTCTCTCCTGCTGTTTTTGATTCCTGCTTTGTAAAATTTATTAGAAGTTTTTTGTACAAAAGATTCTATATTCATTGTTCTTTTTGCGATTGTAAGTTTGCTAGTCTTTCTGCTTCATCGGCAGTAATGAGTGGATCTATGATCTCATCTAGGCACTCACCAGATAATACGTTTTCAAGTTTATATAAAGTTAAACCAATTCTGTGATCTGTTATTCTTCCCTGAGGATAATTGTAGGATCTTATTCTTTCTGATCTATCTCCAGATCCGACTTGAGATTTTCTGGTTATAGCTCTTTCGGTTTCTTTCTCAGTTTTTTGTAATTAATAAATTCTTGCAAATAACATTTTCATAGACTTAGATTTTTTTTTATTTT
>CAYRXL010000057.1:1387-7579 GCA_964428295.1 uncultured Alphaproteobacteria bacterium | reverse complement strand
CCAGTTGGAATATGAGTTATTCTTACTGCACTATCTGTTGTATTTACATGTTGTCCTCCTGCACCTTGTGATCTGTATGTATCTATTCTTAAGTCTTTTGGATTTAGTTTTATATCAATTTCTTCAACAATGGGTAAGACGGCTACTGTTGCAGCTGAAGTGTGAATTCTACCTGCTGTTTCTGTTGATGGAACTCTTTGTACTCTATGAACTCCAGATTCAAATTTTAATCTTGCGTAAGCATTCCTACCTGAGAAAGATATTATTGCTTCTTTGCACCCGCCTATGCTAGTTTCGTTAAAAGATAATATTTCGGTTTGCCACCCTTTAGTTTCAGCATATTTTTGATACATTTTCATTAATACCATAGAGAATAAAGCTGCTTCATCGCCTCCTGTTCCTGCTCGTAATTCCACTATTGCGTCTTTCTGATCATCCTTATCTTTAGGTATTAGTAGTAGTAGTAGTGCTTTTTCTGATTTGGAGAGTTTGCTGGATAAGTTTAGCACTTCATTCTCTACTAATTGAATCATTTCTTGGTCGATATTTTTTTCTTTGAGTAAAGTATTTGCCTCTTGAAGTTCTTTTTTAATTAATTCTGTTTTGTTTTTTGCGGTCACCACTTCTTCTAAAGCTGCAAATTCTTGGCTTAATATGATTCTTTCAGAGGATTCTAAGTTAGGTTTAGAAAGGTCTGATTCTAATTTTTTATAATGTAATAAAAGTTTATTTAGTTGATCTTCAAGTTGAGTGTTCATGATATTATTTAGATAAGAAATATTTCAAATTATCAAATGAAACTTCTTCCTGTATTCCACTGTATAAATTTTTTATTTTTAGTTTAGATGATTTTACTTCTTCCTCCCCAATTATAATCACGTATTTTGAATTAATTTTATTAGCGTTTTGAAGTTTCTTTTTCATATTTCCTGAATGACTTATATCTGTTCTAATATTTATGGATCTAAGTTCCTCAGCTATTTTAAAGGCTAGAGGGAGGTTTTTCTCTTCTACTGGAACTATAGTAGTAACTATTTCTTTATCAAATTGCTTGTTTACAAGAAGCTCCATTCTTTCAATGCCTGCTGCCCAACCTATTCCAGGAATTTCAGGTCCCCCTAGTTGAGATATAAGGCCATCGTACCTACCTCCTGCGAGAACTGCAAAATTATTATCAAAATTTTTAGTTACAAATTCAAATGTAGTGTGACAATAGTAATCTAGGCCTCTGACTAAATGATTGTTAAGTTTGAAGGGAATATTTAAGCTTCTTAATAGGTTTATTAATTTATCAAAGTGGATTTTTGCTTCTTTAGAAAGAAAATTTTTTAAAATAGGGGCATTCTTTATTATATCCTTATCCATCTTATCTTTAGAATCTAATATTCTTAAAGGGTTAGTCTTTAGTCTTTGTAAACTAATTGGCGAAAGTTTATTTTTATTTGTATTCAAATAATTTAATAAAATATTTAAGTAATTTTGTCTGCTTTCTCTATCACCGAGACTATTAATTTCTAATGATACCTTATTTGCAATACCTAAAGCTTTTAGAAAATTATTACCTAGATTAATTACTTCTAAGTCAGCTGAATATTGAGAGATTCCTAGCATTTCAACACCGATCTGATGAAATTGTCTTAATCTTCCTTTTTGGGGCCTCTCGTACCTAAACATAGGTCCATTGTAATACAATTTTAATGGAAGTGATTGTGTGAGACTATTAGAAATAATAGCTCTGGCTATTCCTGCAGTTCCTTCCGGTCTCATTGTAATTGAAACATTGCTCTTATCAAAAAAAGTATACATTTCTTTCATTACAACATCTGATTCAGAGCCTAAACTTCTACTAAATACATCGCTATATTCTATTATAGGGGTAGAAATAGGACTATAATTATAATTTTCTGATATTTTTTTAAATTTAGATATTATTAAATCATGAACTTTTATAGTGTTGTTCATGAGGTCATGAGTTCCTCTTATTGGATTAATTTTTTTCGATGATTTTTTTATCATTTATATAGGACGCTTCTTTTTCTACAAGATTAACTATTTCATTTATAAAATTCTTACCTCTAAAAATATGACTCTTTTTTCCATTTAAGTAAATTTGATGAGTGTTTTTATTTCCTCCTGTTATCCCAACGATGCTTTCTTTTGCTTCGCCTGGTCCGTTAACAACGCATCCCATTATAGAGACTTTTATAGGATTCTTAATGTGAGCTAATTTTTTTTCTAAAATTCTTACAGTGTCTATAACGTTAAATTGTTGTCTAGCACAGCTAGGGCAAGATATTATGCTTACACCTTTTTGTTTTAGACCAAGAGCCTTTAGAATTTCAATTCCAATTTTTACCTCTTCTACAGGGTCAGTAGAAAGAGAGACTCTTATCGTATCACCTATTCCTTGGTATAATAAATGACCAATTCCTATAGAGGATTTTATAGTACCTGGTAAGTATCCACCAGCTTCTGTTATTCCTAAGTGTAATGGATATGAACAAGTTTCAGCAAGAAGTTTATAAGCATCTATTGCTAGGGCTATATTCGAAGATTTTACACTAATTTTAAAATTATCAAAATTATTATCTTCCAAAATATTGATATTTTTTATAGCGCTTTCAAGCATAGCTTCTGGAGTAATTTTTTTATGTTTTAGGAGGATATCTTTTTCAAGTGAGCCTGCATTCACACCGATTCTTATAGAGCAATTATTTATTTTTGCTGCATCAACAACTTCTCTAATTTTATTTTTATTTCCAATGTTTCCTGGATTAATTCTTAGACAAGCAGATCCAGCGTCAGCTGCCTCAACGGCTCTTTTGTAATGAAAATGAATATCAGCAATTATGGGCACTTTGACTTGCCTTATTATTCTCCGTAATTTTTTGGTTGAATCTTGGTCAGGGCATGAAACTCTGACGATATCCGCACCAGCTTTCTCAAGATTTCTAATTTGTTTAACTGTAGAAATCTCATTTGATGTATTAGTATTTGTCATGGATTGTACAGAAATAGGAGCCCCTCCTCCTACTTGAACTTTTCCTACCATTATTTTTTTAGATTTTCTTCTAATTATTTTAGTATTTAAATTAAACATAATATAATTTTATGTATTAGTGAAATATACGTCATTAACTATCGTTTTATCGAATTCAATAGTAGAAATACTTTTACTAATTTTGTTCATTTCAAAGTATGTTTGTCTTTGCCATATTATGTAGACTAGCCCCATCAAAATCAATGATGATAAAATAATTATTGAACCAGGTAGCCTTTGTTTTGGGGGTATGTGAGAAAACATCAAGTTATTTTTTATTTTATTATCCGTTTTTTTTGAAATTTGTACCATATGTGCTGATAAATCAACATCTAAATATGCAGCGTAGGTATTTAAGAATCCTTTAACATAGGTTTCGGTAGATTCTATTTTAATTCTACCTCCTTCAAACTTTTCTAAGTAAGATTTTTTTATAAATAGCGTTCTAGATATAGAAGCAATAGTTTCTTTCTTTTTCTCCCTTTCAGACTTTAAGATGGTCCCTAATTCTTTCATATTAAGAACTTCTTCGGTGAATTCTTTTTGCATATTCTACATTTTCCTTTTATTTATTTAGTTTGAATGCGGAATGCAAGGATCTAATTGCAATCTCTGTATACTTGTCGTCTATTATAACACTAATTTTAATTTCTGAGGTACTTATTGCGAGTATATTAATATTATTTTTAGCTAAAGTTGTAAACATTGTACCCGCTACTCCTACATGACTCTTCATTCCTAATCCTATTACAGAAACTTTACAAATATTTTTATTAACTGAAATATCTGTAAAACCTATATCTTTTCTAATTTTTTCCATGGTTTCTTTTGTTTTTTTTGTGTCTTTCTGGGGCACAGTGAATGTGAAACTCACTTTCAGTTCTTTTTCTGAACCTGATTGCACTATCATATCTACATTAACATTTTTCTCAGCCAAAGAGCTAAATATTTTTGATGAGATTCCTGGCTTGTTATCTACATCTATAAGAGTAATTCTTGCTTCTTCTCTACTATGAGCAATTCCCCTAATCAAATTGTCTTCTATTTGTTTTTTATCTTTCACTAATATAGTTCCTTTTTTTCCAGTTAAACTAGATAACACTTGAAGTCTTATATCATACTTTAATGCTAATTGAACTGATCTAGTTTGTAAAACTTTTGCTCCCAAAGAAGCTAGTTCAAGCATTTCTTCAAAATTAACTTTTTCTAATTTTTTAGCTTTTTTTACTATTCTTGGATCTGCTGTATACACACCTTTTACGTCTGTATAAATATCACACCTTTTAGCTCCTAATTTTGCAGCTAATGCTACTGCTGTGGTATCAGAGCCTCCTCTTCCTAAAGTAGTAATTCTTTGATCACCGTCAATTCCTTGAAATCCAGCAACTACTGGAACTACGTTCAGTCTGAGGGTTTTTTTTAATCTATATGTATCTATATCTTTGATTTTAGCATTAGCATTTTCTCCGAAGGTGTATATAGGTATTTGCCACCCCAAGAATGACTTGGATTTTATGCCACTTTCCTGAAGTAACATAGAAAAAATTGAACTCGAAACTTGTTCTCCTGAGGCCAATAATGAGCTATACTCATCAGATGATTCCTTACTATTTATGGGTTTTATGATTGATAATAATCTATCTGTTTCTTGTCCCATTGCAGAAACTACAACTATTACTTTATTTAAAAGCGCTATCTCTTTTTTAACATATGATATAGCTCTGTTCATCTTCTCTATATTAGATAAAGATGTACCGCCAAATTTTTTAACTATTAAATTCATAATATAAATTTATAACTTAGTATAAATAAATGCAAAAATTAATATGCTTTATTTTTATATAGATATTTATAAAATAACAATTTTAAGAGGTCTACTTTAAAAGAGATAAATTAATGGATGAATTTAAGAAATTTGCTGATGATTGGTGGGATGAGAAGGGCTCGATGAGAGCGTTGCATGCTATGTCAGGTGCTAGAATGGCTTTTATGAAAGAACGGTTAGTGGCAAATTTTGGTTTTGCTAAAAATAGATTGTCTTATTTTTCTAATAAAAGTGTACTAGATGTAGGTTGCGGAGGGGGAATAGCATCAGAAAGGATGGCAAAATTAGGTGGAAAAGTAGTAGGTATAGATATATCAGAGGAATTAATTAAAGTAGCAAAGGAGCACTCTAAATTAAACTCATTAAAAATAGATTATAGAGTGTGTGATATTAGTAAAATAAAGAAAAATGGAGAGAAATTTGATGTGGTCACTGCTTTAGAAGTACTAGAACATGTTGAAGATTATAGAGTATTTTTAAAAAATGCTTTTTCTTGTGTAAAAGACAATGGTCTTGTTTTTTTATCAACTATAAATAGGAATGTTTATTCATATTTTCTGGCTATTAAAGTTGCTGAGAATATTTTAAATTTAGTTCCTAAGGGAACTCATCAGTGGAAATATTTTATCAAGCCCCATGAAATTAATAATGTCGCTATTTCTAGTAATTTTATCGTAGATAAACTTGTTGGTTTAAGTCCTTATTTTTCTTTAAAAGGATTGCAATGGAAGAGATCCAGTAAGCTTATTGTTAATTATATAATTTCGTTAAAAAATAATAACTAGTTTGTTTTTAATTTATTTCTTTTTTTTCTAAATCTTTTCATTGTATTTCTTTTAATTGATCGTTTTTTTTCTTCTTGAGGTCTTATCTCGAAATCTATTCTAAGTAAAAAACTAGTAACATTTTCTCTGACAGAAAAAAGCATGTTCTCAAACATGGTGAAAGCTTCTCTCTTGTATTCATTTAGAGGATCCCTTTGCGCATATGCTCTTAATCCTATTCCTTGCCTTAGATGATCAAGATCTAAGAGATGATTTTTCCATTGTTGATCTAATATTTGTATAAGTAATTGGCGTCCTATCTCTTGCATGTTTCTTTCACCTATTTTTATTGATTTTTCTTCCATTATATTATTTGCTTCTTTAATTATTAGCTCCTTGATATTTTTAGATTCATTGCCTTCCATTTCTGACCATTCATTTATGGGAAATTCTACATTTGTTATTTTTTTTAAAAATTTATTAAAAAATAAAATTTACAATTTTAAAGGTTTCATTTTTAGGACATAAAACATCTGAACTATAATAATCAAAAACAGTATTTT
>CAYRXL010000057.1:0-1377 GCA_964428295.1 uncultured Alphaproteobacteria bacterium | reverse complement strand
TAAATCTTCAATGTTCCATTGTTCAGGGTAGCTTTTTTCTGGAAGATGTTTTTCTATGATTGTGTCTAAAACATCATTTCTCATATCGGTAACGATATGACTTATGTTGTCCGAGTTCATAAGATCTCTTCTTTGTTCATAAATCACTTTTCTTTGATCATTCATAACATCATCAAATTTAAGTAAGCTTTTTCTTATTTCAAAATTTCTTTCTTCAACTTTCTTTTGTGCTTTTTCTAGTGCTTTGCTTATCCATGGATGGATTATGGCTTCACCTTCGCGTAGACCTAAAGTGCGAAGCATAGAGTCAAGTTTTTCCGAACCAAAGATTCTCATCAGATCGTCTTCAAGTGAAAGATAAAACTTTGATTTCCCTTTGTCCCCTTGTCTACCAGATCTTCCTCTTAGCTGATTATCAATTCTTCTACTTTCGTGCCGTTCAGTTCCTATTACATACAAACCTCCAGCTTCTTTAACGTTTTTTTGGTTAGTTAAATATTTGTCTTTGATTCCTTTTGACTTTTTTTCATTATTTTGTGTAATGGTCTTTAGTTCTATGTCTGGGTTTCCACCTAGTTGGATATCAGTCCCTCTTCCTGCCATATTAGTAGCAATAGTAACAGAATATTTTTTGCCAGCCTGAGCTATTATTAGAGCTTCTTTTTCATGAAACCTTGCGTTTAATATTTGGTGTTTGATTTTTTCTTTTCTTAATATTCTTGAGATTAATTCTGATGTTTCTATATTGGTAGTTCCTACTAATATCGGTTGTCCTTTTTTATGAGCACTTTTTATATCATTTAATACAGCTTTCCATTTTTCTTGTTTTGTGCGGTAAATTTCATCATTGGAATCTTCCCTTATCATTTTCTGATGGGTTGGTATTTCAATTACATCTAAAGAATATATTTCAGAAAATTCCGCAGCTTCAGTTGCCGCCGTACCAGTCATTCCTGATAGTTTAGGGTACATTCTGAAATAATTTTGAAAAGTGATAGATGCTAAAGTTTGATTCTCATTTTGGATTTTTACCTTTTCTTTTGCTTCAATTGCTTGATGTATTCCTTCGGAATATCTTCTTCCTTCCATCATGCGGCCTGTGAATTCATCGATTATTACTACTTGATTATCTTTTACTATATAGTCCTTGTCTTTAAAAAATATTTTATGTGCTTTCAGAGCTTGGTTGGTGTGATGCAAAAATGATACATTTTCGATGTTATACAATCCTCCATTTCTTAAAATTCCTTTAGAAATTAGCAGTTTCTCAATGTGCTCTATCCCTTTCTCTGTTAGATTTATTGATTTTGCTTTTTCGTCTATCTCAAAATCATCATTATTTAAATTATAAATTATAGAATCAATGGTTTTATATAA
>CAYRXL010000056.1:9624-9987 GCA_964428295.1 uncultured Alphaproteobacteria bacterium | reverse complement strand
TGGCCTTTGGAACAGAAAGTATAGAAAAAGTTGATAAAATAGTTGGGCCAGGAAACGCATATGTTGCGGAAGCTAAAAAACAAGTTTTTGGTACAGTTGGTATAGACTCTATAACAGGACCCTCAGAAATATTATTAGTTGCTGACAGGTATAATAATCCTGATTGGATAGCACTTGATTTGTTATCACAGGCAGAACATGATGAAGATGCAAAAACGATTTTTGTAACTGATAATAATGAGTTTGGTGATTTAGTTGAAACTCATATATTTAAAAATTTAGAATATATTAAAAGGAAGGAAATAGCCTCTGTTAGTATAAAGAATAATGGATTAATTATTATAGTTCCTAATATGGATGTTG
>CAYRXL010000056.1:8483-9614 GCA_964428295.1 uncultured Alphaproteobacteria bacterium | reverse complement strand
GCTAGGTGAGAGAGGTGGAAAAAAAATTGATGGGTTTGATTTAGGGAATTCACCTGTGGATGTTGTTCCTGAATTGGTAAATAGCCTGGCCCCAGAGCATCTAGAGATTCTTGTGTCTGATGAAACTAAATTGCTTAAGGGTGTTAAGAATGCAGGAGCAATATTTATTGGAGCCAATACACCCGAGGCAGTAGGAGATTATATGGCTGGTCCTAGTCATGTTTTGCCTACAGATAGAGCTGCAAGATACTCCTCTGGTCTATCTGTCTTAGACTTTCTTAAAAGAACTTCAATAATAAAATGTAATTCAGAGGGTATCAATAAAATGGCAGATGCCATAATTACAATTGCCAAGGCTGAAGGATTGGATGCTCACGCAAAATCAGTAGAAGTTAGAAAAAACAAAGCTTAACGAGAGATTTATTTTGAAAATGGATATCTCTAACATGATAGAAAAAATAATTGTTCAAGAAGTAATTAAGCTATGATCTGGTGATACCTTCGGTCCAGATAAATAATCGGCAATATACGATATTATAAAATCTAATTATTTCAACCCATCTAATTTTAATTCAGGCCCCTACCATATAGTAATAAAATTAATGGAGTGGAGATTAATAATTGAGATTAGTAGTAGCACAGAGAAAGAGAGATTCAATTCTATATCAGTTTCTCTAACTGGAATAAGAAGAATTATTAGAGACTATCAAATAGTATGTGAAAATTATTATGAAGCCATAAAAACTGCGCCATTAAAAAAAGTAGAGGCTATTGATGTAGGGAGAAAGTCAATTCATGATGAGGGAGCAGAGGAGCTAATGAATTTATTTAACAAAGACGTAGAAATGGATTTAGATACAGCTAGAAGAATATTTACTTTGATATGCGTTATTTCATAAAAAAACAAATCTTTCTTGACCTTACCAAATATAAGTACCATTCTACTTGAATATTTTTAGGAGATTTATGGCAAAAGAAGATGTATTGGAATTTGAAGGTATAGTTTTGGAGATCCTTCCTAATGCTATGTTTAAAGTTAAGTTGGAGAACAATCACGAAGTATTAGCACATACAGCAGGAAGAATGAGAAAACATAGAATTAGAGTCCTTGCTGGAGACAAGGTTACTGTT
>CAYRXL010000056.1:0-8473 GCA_964428295.1 uncultured Alphaproteobacteria bacterium | reverse complement strand
AGACACCTTATGATTTGACTAAAGGAAGGATTATTTTTCGTCATAAATAAATACTCAAAAAAAACAAGTTCTCTGATATTGTCTTCATCATCTGTTAGGAGGTTTGAACTATTAAAAAGCATAGGGTATCTTCCTGATGATGTGTTTAATCCTAAAGTAGATGAAAAACCTAATAAAAATGAAAAACCTTTTGAGTTAGTAAAAAGGCTTGCTATTGCAAAAGTCAATAATGCTAGAAAAAATTATAAAAATAGTTTCATTATTGGAGCAGATACCCTAGTGGAATGTGCTAAATCTCTATTAACTAAGACAGAAAATAAAGATCAAGCTCGTATTTATTTACAAATGTTGTCAGGAAGAAGACATAGAGTTTTTACAGGGTTTGCCCTGTTAACTCCAAATGGAGAGATATATGTTGATTTTACAAAAACTATTGTGAAATTTAAAAAACTTTCTATTAGTGATTTAGAAGAATATTTAGCTTCCAATGAATGGATGGGAAAAGCAGGAGGATATGGGATACAGGGGAAAGCTGCATGCTTTGTGTCATTCCTATCAGGTTCCTATAGCAATGTGGTAGGTTTGCCTTTGTACGAAACCTGTAAAATGTTGCAGAGAAATGGCTGTTTAGGTAGCTGTTGAAGTGAATCAGGGAGAAGTATATATACTATCAAATAACTTCGGAATTATTTTAGTGGAAGTTTATGAATTTAGTATTAAAGATTTATTTGTAATTTTATATGATGAATATGACATTACTGGATCAATATATAGGGGGAAAGTAAAAAAGATTATTCCTGAAGTAAACTCGGCGCTAGTAGATATTGGCAATGGACAGCTAGGGTTTTTAGCAAATATTAATAAAATTGAAGACTCCAGACTCTTGAAATATTACGTCCTCCTGTAAAAAATAAATCAGCCGTAGTAGCCCTAGTAAACAAAAAGACGAATGACTATGAAGAAGGGGGAGAATTAGGATTAATTCAAGAACCTCCTGATAAAATAAAATTAATTGAAAATAAACTATTAAAAATAGAAAATTTAAGCAGAATATATGTAAGTGATAATAATATAGCTAATGATTTAAAAAATTGTCGAATATTCAAAAATCTAGTTACAAAAGTTTCAGCAAATAGATTGCCTATAAAAGATAAAGTTACTAGAAGTGAAATATACGGTTTTTTTGAGGAAGAATATTATGAAAGACAATTGCTTATAACATTTTCTCCTACGGCTGCCCTAGTTGCTATTGATATAGATGCCAGTCATGATAGTCCTTTAAATATCAATTTAACAGCTATCCCAATTATAACGAAGCACATAAAAATAAGAAACCTATCAGGGACTATTGTAATTGATTTTTTAAGTCTTGTTTCTAGACAACAAAGAGAGAAGGTCGTATTTGCTCTAAGAAATTGTTGTAGAGACGATGAGTTTATTACAAGAGTGAGTAGCATGTCTAAGTCTGGTTTAGTGGAAATTAATAGGATTCGGAAAGGTAAGGCTACTCACGAATACGATAAGAGTAAGTTAGCTGCTTTAGCATTAAGTTTAGAGTTAATACCTAGACTTTTTTCACATTATAATAGAGATATAAAGGTTATAGCACATCCTGAAATAAATAATTTAATAAAAAATAAAAACAACAGTTATGATAGAAGGATAGAATTTGAAGATGACTATAATAGAAATTATTTTGATTTTGATATATATTAAATAATTACTAAAATAATATATTAATCAAATTATTTAGGAGAAATGTATGTCTAGGCATCATGAGGAGGCACTTGGATTATGTGAAAACATAGATTTAGAAACCCAATCTTACTTATTTAATCAAACAATGTTAAGAGTAAAAGACCCTGAAGCTTCCCTCGATTTTTATACGAAAGTCCTAGGCATGAAATTATATAGAAAATTAGTTTTTAAAGAGATGAAGTTTACATTATATTTTCTTGCTATGCCTAGAGACGTTGAAGATGATAACGTTCCTAAAGAAGATAATAGAAGGACTACTTGGACGTTTAGTCAAAGGTCCATGTTAGAACTAACCCATAACTGGGGAACAGAAAAGGAAGATGATTTCAAGCACCATAATGGAAACTCTGATCCAAAAGGATTTGGACATATTGGATTTACTGTTCCTGATGTTTATAAGGCATCAGATAGATTTGAGAAAATGGGCGTAAAGTTTGTAAAGA
The DNA here is from genome assembly GCA_964428295.1 of uncultured Alphaproteobacteria bacterium. Classification (GTDB taxonomy): domain Bacteria; phylum Pseudomonadota; class Alphaproteobacteria; order TMED109; family TMED109; genus CAYRXL01. The sequence goes on along the minus strand of CAYRXL010000056.1, from coordinate 6,272 downwards.
AGCCTGATGATGGGAAGATGAAAGGTTTAGCTTTTATTGAAGACCCTGATGGATATTGGATCGAAATTATTCAAGCGGATATGATTGAGAAAAATTCATAAGAGATTATTTTTGAATTTTCATTGAGATAATTTTGTCTGGCTCACCTACTATGGATCCATTATCGCCCTCGCCTTTCTTAATCGCATCAACAAACTCCATTCCTTCTATTACTTGTCCCCATATTGTATATTTTCCATTAAGCCATGGGGCATCTGTAAAGCAAATAAAGAATTGGCTGTCGGCACTGTTTGGGTCTTGGGCTCTTGCCATGGAAACTGTACCTCTAAGATGTTTCTTTTTGCTAAATTCAGCATTTAGGTTTTTTCCTGAACCTCCCATTCCGGTTCCAAGAGGATCTCCTGTTTGGGCCATGAAATTTTCAATAACCCTATGAAAATTCAATCCATCATAAAATCCTTCATTCACTAGTTCCTTAACTCTGTTCACGTGATTAGGTGCTGTTTTTGGAAACATTTTAATTTTAACTATACCATCTTTTAATTCCATTAAAATAATATTGTCCTTTGCTTTTGCTGGCATGAAACTTCCTGTTATAAGTATTAAAATTAGAAAAACATTTATAAAAATTTTGTGAATAAAGTTCATCGCTTTACATAAATTAATTTAAATAAATAAAATAATTATAAATTATCTAAAATACAATACAAATTATTTTCTGATGTTAGTATAAAAATTATAAATATTTTGATAAAAATATAATATGAAAATAAAAAAAAAAATATTTCTTTAAGCCAAAGAAAGTGGCTTGAGAGACAAAGAAAAGATAATTTTGTTAACGAAGCAAAGAGGAAAGGTTATAGGTCACGTTCAGCATTTAAACTATTAGAAATTAATAAAAAATTTTCAATTCTTCAATCAGGTATGACAGTGGTGGATTTAGGAAGTTCTCCAGGAGGTTGGTCACAGGTATTAGTTGATATATTAAATAAGACTATAAAAGGAAGAATTATTGCTATAGATCTAAAGGATATGAAACCTATAGAAGGGGTAGAATTCTATAAATTAGATATAAGAGACATAGATTCTAATAATATTGATAAGATTTTAGGATCGAAGGTTGACACAATATTATCTGATATGGCTCCTTCATCTACTGGACACAAAACAACTGATCAAATAAAATCTGAAATGCTATCTATGAATGTTTTGGAATTTGCAAAAAGTTCATTAAAAAAAGAAGGTAATGTTTGTATAAAGATTCTTAGGGGAAAAGGAGAAAAAAATATATTAGAATCATTGAAAACTAACTTCAAATATGTAAAAACATTTAAACCCAAAGCGAGCAGAAAAGAGTCTAAAGAAGTATTTATAATATCGAAAGGTTATAAGAATATATAGATAAAATTTAAAAGTTAGGTTATCAAGAAATATAATATTTATTGGAGGCTTTATGAAGTTAGAAGAAGCACTTACATTTGATGATGTATTAATAAGACCAGCAGCGTCAAAAGTTCTTCCTAATGAAGTTGAAACTAAGACTAATTTTTCTAGAAGAATATGTATCAAAATTCCTTTGGTTTCTGCAGCAATGGATACCGTAACTGAAGATAGACTTGCTATAGCGTTAGCACAGTGTGGTGGGATAGGGGTCATACATAAGAATAATAAGATAGAAGATCAGGCATTATTAGTAACTAAAGTTAAGAAATTTGAGTCAGGCATGGTTGTAAATCCTATTACTGTTGGCCCTAATAACACGCTGAAAGATATAAAGAAATTGAAAAATAAATATAACTTTTCTGGTTTTCCTGTAGTTGACGAGAAATATAAAGTAGTGGGTATAATAACAAATAGAGACGTAAGATTTGCTGAAGATCCTAATCAAAAAGTAAGAGAACTAATGACAAGCAAAAATTTAGTAACTGTCAATGAGGGTATTGAAAGCAACTCTGCATTAACCTTGTTTCATAATCATAAGATAGAAAAGTTAATAGTAATTGATAAAGATAACAAATGCGTAGGATTAATTACAGTAACTGACATGGAAAAATCAGAGAAACATCCTCAGGCCACTAAAGATGAAAAAGGAAGACTCAGAGTAAGTGCTGCTATAGGGGTTGGTAAAAAAGGATTAGAAAGAGCAGAGGCCCTTGTTGGTGTAGGACTAGATGCGCTAGTTGTCGATACAGCACATGGACATTCTGGTCAAGTAATTCAAACTATTAAAGTATTAAAGAATATCTTTAAAAACACAGTTCAAATAATTGCTGGCAATATAGCTACTAGTGATGCAGGCATAGCATTGATCCAAGCAGGTGTAGACGCTGTAAAAGTTGGCATTGGACCTGGATCAATATGCACTACGAGGATTGTAGCCGGTGTGGGTGTTCCGCAATTTAGTGCAATCGCTGAAGTGGCTAAGGCATGCAAAGACAAAAATATTCCTTTAATAGCAGATGGAGGAATAAGATATTCAGGAGACTTAGCAAAAGCAATAGGAGCTGGTGCAGATTCTGTTATGGTGGGTTCCCTGCTTGCCGGAACTGAGGAGGCTCCGGGGGAGGTTTTTTTATATCAAGGTCGAAGCTATAAATCATACAGAGGAATGGGGTCTATAGGAGCAATGGAACACGGTTCAGCTGATAGGTATTTTCAGCAAGATCTTGATGAAAAATTAAAGTTTGTTCCAGAAGGAGTTGAAGGTAGAGTGCCGTTTAAAGGGGCAGTGTCTGATATAATTTTTCAATTAGTTGGAGGATTAAGAGCGGCAATGGGCTATACTGGCAATAATAATATAAAGAAAATGAAGAAGAAATGTATTTTTCAAAAAATTACTTCTGCTGGTGTTAAAGAAAGCCATACGCATGATATTTCAGTGACTCGGGAGGCTCCTAATTATAAAACTGACAACTAAAAATGAGAGAAGGAGCGAGGATTGCAGCTGCTATAGAAATAGTTGGTATTGTTCTTAAATCAAACCTTCCTTTAAAAGGAATTGTTAAGAACTATTTTTTGAAAAGAAAATATGCTGGATCGAGTGATAGAAAAAAAATAACTGATCTAGTCTATAATACTTTTAGAGATTATCCCATTTTGTATAATATATGTAGCCATAATAACTATGATTGTATTGGTCGCAATTTAGTTTTATCAGAATGTGCGATAAGGGAAGGAATGCAAATAAATTTTCCAGAACTATTTAAAGGCAAATATTCAATTAAAGAGGAAAAATCAGATGTTGAGCTTTTTAAAAAAACTCAAAAATTTTCTATTTTGAGTAAACATCGTATATCTGAATGGCTATACGATGAAGCATTAAGAAGTTTTGGAAAAGATTATGATAAAGTATTAGAATCACTTAGAAAACCTCCAACTGTTGATCTAAGAGTTAACAGTCTTCTGACAGATAGAAATACATTTAAAAGATTATTAAAGAAAAAAAATATAGAATCAGAGTTTACTAGATTTTCTCCAAATGGATTAAGATTAAATAAGCGCTATAATTTAAAAAGTTTAGAAGAGTTTAATAAAGGATATGCTGAGTTTCAAAATGAAGGTGCGCAAATTGTTACCAGACTGTTGGGTGCAAAAGGAGGAATGAAAGTGTTAGATTTATGTGCAGGTAAAGGAGGAAAAACTCTGGCTATGTGGTCAGATATGAATGGAAATGGCCAAATTATAGCGACAGACATATCTGAAAAAAGATTAAACTTTCTAAGAAAAAAAATAGTTAAATATGGCTTGTCTGAAATAAAAATTATTCCTTATAATACCTATTTCAAGGATAAATTTGATTTAGTTTTGGCAGATGTACCATGTAGTGGTTCAGGCACTTGGAGAAGAAGACCAGAAGAAGCGATTCGCCTAACCGATAGAAGTTTTAAAAAAATATTAAAATTTCAAAAAAATATCTTAAAGAACTCTGCTCAATTTGTTGCCACAGGAGGGATTTTAGCTTATGTGACGTGTTCACTATTTAAATCTGAAAATGAAGATCAAGTATTGGATTTTCTTAAAAATAATAGTAGATTTGAATTGATAGATTTACGTTTAAAATGGAAAGGAAAACTTTCGTGTAAACCTAATAATATTTCTAAACCTTGGTTTGCTCTTAGACCTGATATAGACAATACAGATGGTTTTTTTGTTACTTTGTTTAAATGTATATAAAAAAAATTATGATGGATTATGTTAACAAAATATTTTTATTCTTAATATACTTTTGTGTGGTTTTTAATACCTTAGCTAACAAAGGTAATCCAGGAAATGGTGAGAGTGTTGAAATAGTAAAGTCAAATGTTGAGAAAAACGTATTATTAAATGAAATAAATAATCTTATAGATAACGAAGAAATTGAAACTGCTCATAATAGATTAAAAACAATTTTAACTGAATATAGTAATGATCCTGATTTAAATAATTTATTTGGATACACTCATAGAAAGCTGGGTAAGTATAAGGAAGCTATAGATGCATATAAAAAAGCTCTCTCGCTGGATCCTAATCATACTGGCACACATAATTATATAGGGCATACTTATTTGAAAATGGGATTTTTTGATAAAGCTAAATATCACTTAGAAATGTTAGATTTAATATGTCTGTTGGGATGTGAGGACTTTGAAGATTTAGCAGAAGCTATAACCAAACATAGAAATAAGGAATCTTGGTAAGTAACTTGAAAATAGCTTTGCTAGTTGTAGACTTTGGTAGTCAAACGACCCAATTAATTTTGAGAAGGGTAAGAGAATTAGGCGTTTATTGTGAAATAGTGACAAGTAAAAATTTATTAATAAAAGTAAAGCAAGTTCAGCCAAAAGCTATCATATTTTCTGGTGGTCCTTCTTCATTAACTCAATTGGATTCACCTAAAATAGATAAAACTATATTTGACCTAAAAATACCAATATTAGGTATATGTTATGGTATGCAGGCCATGTGTGAGAGTCTTGGAGGAAAAGTTATAAAAGCCAAAAGAAGAGAGTTTGGTAGGTCTGGTATAAGAATTAAAAATAAAAGTAAACTATTCGAACATATTTCTTTGATAGGAGAAACAAAAGATGTTTGGATGAGTCATGGAGACGAAGTAAAGTTAATACCTAAAGGATTTAAAGCAATAGCTGTAAGTAAAGGAACTACCTTTGCAGCTATTGCCAATGAAAAGAGATCTTTATATGGCTTGCAATTTCATCCAGAGGTGGTTCATACAAAAATAGGAAAAAAAATATTATATAATTTTACTAGAAATATTGCTGGAATTACATCCAGATGGAGCATGCAGAATTTTCTAAAAAGAGAAATTTTGAGAATTAAACAGAACGCAGAAAATAAAAAAATTATATGTGGATTATCAGGAGGAGTTGATTCTTCTGTGGTTGCAGCTCTTATAGATAGGTCAGTAGGGAAAAATTTAACGTGTATATTTGTCAACCATGGTTTGTTAAGAAAAGGTGAACCTGAAGAGGTATTAAAAACGTTTAAGGCAAATTTTAAAGCCAAAATTATATATATAAATGCAAGGAGAAAATTTCTTAAAGCTTTAAAAGGTATAAGTGAACCAGAATTAAAAAGGAAAATAATAGGAAAGACTTTTATTGATATTTTTCAAAGTGAAGCATCAAAAATTAAGGATGCTAAATACTTAGCACAAGGAACTTTATATCCTGATGTAATAGAATCTATGACAAATCATGGTCCTTCTAATACTGTTATAAAAACTCATCATAACGTGGGTGGGTTGCCTAAGAATATGAAATTAAAATTAATAGAACCTTTGAGAGAGCTCTTTAAAGATGAAGTAAGGAGATTAGGTTATGAACTTGGTTTACCAAAAAATATAATTGAAAGACATCCTTTCCCTGGACCAGGTTTGGCAATTAGAATACCTGGGGAAATTAATGAAAAAAAAATTAGTATGCTTCAAAATGCTGATTTTATTTTTATTGAAGAGCTTAAAAAAAATGGCTTATATGAAAAAACTTGGCAAGCTTTTTCTGTGCTATTACCAGTCAAAAGTGTAGGAGTTATGGGCGATAATAGATCGTATGAACGAGTAATTGCTTTAAGGGCTGTGACTTCAACAGATGGAATGACGGCTGATGTGTATAAATTTAAACATAAATTTTTATTAAAAGTAGCTAACAGAATAATTGAAGAAGTCGAGGGAATAAATAGGGTGGTTTATGATATCACTTCAAAACCTCCTTCCACTATAGAGTGGGAGTGATTCACGAAAAAATAAGTCAATAAAAACAAGTACTTAAGTGTTA
>CAYRXL010000055.1:7606-10617 GCA_964428295.1 uncultured Alphaproteobacteria bacterium | reverse complement strand
TATACTCTTATGATGAACCAACCAAGAATCGCAATTCTTACAACTTATTCTATATCCACAAGATCCACATAATGATAGAGGAGCATATCCTCGCCTATTTAAAAACAATAAAACTTGTTCACCTTTAGATAAAGCCTCAGATATACCTAACACAACTCTATCAGACAACCACTTGCTTAATGAAGTTTTTTCTTTTCTCATATCTATAGAATTAATGTTAGGTAAAACTGACTTGCCATATCTACTTTTTAAAATAACCGTACTATACTTCCCAGTTTTCACATTCTTATACGTTTCTAATGATGGAGTTGCTGAAACTAAAACAACAAGCGATTTAAATATTTTTGCTCTAATTATTGCCATATCTCGAGCATTGTAGATAACTCCCTCTTCTTGTTTATATGAAGAATCATGCTCTTCATCAATTATAATAAGATTAAGCTTACAAAAAGGAAGGAACAAAGCCGACCTAGTCCCTACTACTATACAAGGGTCCCCATTAATTATTGACAACCAAAAATTGGTCTTTTCTTTTAAAGATAAGCTTGAGTTCCAGATTATTGGATCAAAATGAAACCTTGCTCTAAATCTTTCTAACCACTGCTTTCCTAACGCTATCTCAGGCAATAAAACTAATATTTGTTCATTTTTCTCAAATGACTTAGCAATAAGTTCAAAATAAACTTCTGTTTTTCCACTACCTGTTACTCCATCCAAATAAACAGGTTTAGATTCCTTTTTTTTCATTTCATTAAATAAAAAATTTAGCGCTTTTTCTTGGTCATTATTTAATTTATATTTAGCTTTTACTATCCTTTTTTTTGAAATTTTTTGTCTTTCACTATGCAAGTATTTTATTAGTGTTTTATCCTTAATCATTGCGGATAGTAAACTTCTACTAACTCCTGATTTTTTTAATACTTCACTAAGAGTAAATCTATTAGTTATGAGTAAATTAATTATACTATTTCTCTTTGGAGTTGTTTTAACATATTTTTTTCTTATATTTACCCTTAAGTAAGTAACACCCCTTTCAAAAGAGTAATTATTTTGAGTAGATGGCAAAAACATCTTAAAAATCATGCCTAAACTTGATACTGTGTACTCAGACATCCAATTTATAAAGCTTATATTATAATTATTAAAGATATTTTCTCCTAACACCGATTCTACTTTTTTTAATTTATAGATTTTGTCATATTTAGCTTTGTTATACCAAACACATCCTATTACTAAACTATTTCTAAAAGGCACTCTCACTAAAGTACCAATTTTAAGTAATTCTGAGCTCGAATAATCAAATATTGACCAAGGGTGACATGATACTAAAACACCATAATATTTAGTTTGATGACTTTTTTTATTATTAGTAATATTGATATTTCTTATTTTCATGTTTTTATATTATAACCATGCTAATATTTTAAAAGGATAATTAAATGAAGTTTTTCATAGATACTGCAGACATAAAAGAAATTAAAGAACTAAATAGTACGGGCCTTGTAGATGGAGTGACTACTAACCCTTCTTTAATAGCTAAAACCAATAATAATTTTCTCAAAACCATAAAAGAAATATGTAAAATTGTAAGTGGACCCGTTTCTGCTGAAGTTACAGCCTTAGATGTAAAAGGAATGATAAAACAAGGAAAAAAGTTGGCAGAATTATCAGATAACGTCGTAATAAAAGTTCCTCTTACATGGAATGGCTTAAAAGCTTGCAAAAACCTCAGAAATGAAGGAATTATGGTTAATGTGACTTTGTGTTTTTCCGCTGCACAAGCAATACTAGCTGCTAAAGCGGGAGCAAGCTTTATTTCTCCCTTTATAGGAAGACTAGATGATATCAGTCATGATGGGCAAAACTTAATACGTGAGATTGTTAAGATATATTCTAATTATAGAGCCATAACTACTCAAATACTAGTGGCATCAATTAGAAGTCCATCTCAAGTCATAAGGTCAGCTGAATTGGGGGCACATATATCTACTATTCCACCTAATATACTAAAAATGATGGTAAATCACCCACTAACTGATAAAGGAATAGATAGTTTTCTTAAAGACTGGCGAAAAACAGGACAAAATATCTAGAATGATTGAAGGTATTACAAAAAATAAATTGGATAAAACATTATTTAAATTAATTAGAGATTGGCAATTTTGGTTAAAAAACCAAAAAGGAGTTAGTAAAAATACTTTTGATGCCTATACAAGAGACATTAAATATTTTCTTAATTTTATATTGGTACATAAAGGAGAAGGAACCCTTACAATAAAAACAATTAATAATCTCAAAACAATAGATTTTAGGTCTTGGTTATCTCAACTTTCCTATGGACCACCAAAAAGAAAAGCAAAAACAGTAGCTAGGTCAAGATCTGCTGTAAGTTCATTTATAAAATACTCTAATATGAATAAAAAAATATCCAACAATGAAATTATAAAATTAAAAAGACCTAAACTTCCAAAAAACTTACCTAGACCTGTTAGTGTTAGAGATATTAATAAAATTTTTAAACTTATAGAAACAAATTCTAACAAATGGACTTCAGCACGAGATAAAGCATTGATTTCTATATTATGGGGTTGTGGTCTAAGGATTCAAGAAGCGCTTTCATTAAATGTTAGTGACATTATGGAAAGAAACTTAATTGTAAAAGGGAAAGGAGGAAAAGAAAGAATGATTCCTATTTTAGATATAGTTATTGATAATATAAAATCATGGTTAATGCTCAGAAATAATTTGAATGAAAAAACACCATTATTTATTGGAATTAGAGGAAATAGACTTTCTTCTAGATCCGCACAACTACTATTGGCTAATGCAAGAAGTGTAATAGGTTTGGATAAGACAGTAACTCCACACGCTTTCAGACATAGTTTTGCTACCCATTTACTCGAAAGTGGAGTAGATCTTAGAACTCTACAGGATCTGCTAGGTCATTCTAGTATCACTACCACACAAAATTATACTAGAATAAGTAACAAACAAGCTGAAAAAACCTATAA
>CAYRXL010000055.1:0-7596 GCA_964428295.1 uncultured Alphaproteobacteria bacterium | reverse complement strand
CTTTCTAGAGCAAAATAATAATTAACTATGAATCGCAAAACCATGTGAAGCCAAAGATGCCGCCTCCTTAAATGATTCCGACAGAGTAGGATGTGCATGACACATAAGAGCTAAATCTTCTCCAGAAAGACCCGAATCAAATGCTGTTACTGCTTCTCCAATCAGTTCTCCAGCATGTGCACCTACTATATGAACACCAACAATTCTATCCGTCTTATCATCAACTAGAATTTTTATACTTCCCTCAGTATCACCTGTAGTACGACCCCTAGCATTTGCTGAAAATGGGAAAATACCTTTTCTAAAGCTAATTTTTTTCTTTACTAATTCCTCTTCTGTATTTCCTACCCAAGCCACTTCAGGCTCTGTATATATTACAGCCGGGATTGTATCGTAGTTAACTACAGAAATAGTGCCAGCAATTTTTTCAGCAAATGCATGCCCTTCCGCACTAGCTTTATGTGCAAGCATAGGCCCATTAATAACATCTCCAATCGCATATATACCTTTTAGTGAAGTAGCAAAATTTTCGTTAACTAAGATAGTTCCATTTTTGTTTAATTTTAATCCTATTTCTCTAAGTCCTAATTCTTCAGTGTAAGGTTTCCTTCCAACAGCTAACAGAACCTTCTCTACCTTAACTATTTCTTTCTTATTAGTATTATTAGAAACACATTTAATTTCTACCACTCCTCCCTTTTCTTTAGCTTCCATTACTTTAGTTTCTAACAAAAATCTAATCCCCTGCTTTTCCAAGGAACTAAACAGAATACTTGCTGCATCCTTATCCATAGTAGGAACTATTCCATCCAAAAATTCTATCACAGTTACTTTAGAACCAAGTCTTTTCCAAACAGAACCCAACTCCAAACCTATGTATCCTCCTCCTATAACTGCCATGGTTTCAGGAATTTTGTTGAAACTTATTGCTCCATCTGAAGTAACAATATTTTTTTCATCAATATCCACACCTGGCAATGTAGTTGGAGCAGAACCTGTAGCTATTAATATATTCTGTGTTTTATATTTTTGACTATCTACAACAACTGTATTTTCATCTTCTAACTTAGCACTACCAATTATAGCTTCAACTTTATACTTTTTAAGTAAATGGCTTACTCCTCCTGTCAACTGTCTAATTATTTTTTCTTTAGAAGCCATCATCTTATCAAGATCAACACTTATATTACCTTTAATATTTATACCAAAAGCACTCATATGATTTTTAGCCATATTATACATATGAGATGAGTGTAGCAAACACCCGGCCCACCACCTATTTCTTTTAAGTCAAAATTTTTCATATTTATAAATCAAATAAAAGTTTTTCGGGTTTTTCTATTATACTTTTTAGTTTTACTAAAAATGTAACTGCTTCTCTGCCATCTATTATTCTATGGTCATAGGTTAGAGCTAAATACATAATAGGCCTAACTGTAATATCGCCATTTACTACAACTGGTCGATCAACTATATTGTGCAAACCCAATATTCCAGATTGAGGAGTGTTTAATATAGGTGTTGATAACATAGAACCGTACACTCCTCCATTTGAAATTGTAAAAGTACCATCTTTCATTTGCTCAAGATTTATTTTATTATCTCTTGCCAGTTTTCCAAAATAAATGATTTCTTTTTCTATCTCTGAAAAACTTTTATTATCTGCATTCCTAATTACGGGAACTAATAAGCCTTGTGGTGTACCCACAGCTACACCTATATCATATCTATTCTTATATACAATATCTTTCCCATCAATTTCTGCATTAACTTCTGGTATTTCTTTTAGTACAGATATGGAAGCTTTGATAAAGAATGACATAAATCCAAGTTTTACTGAATACTTTTTTTCAAAATTTTCTTTATACTTTGACCTTAATTCTTTAACAGCAGTCATGTCTACTTCATTAAATGTAGTTAACATAGCTGCTGTATTTTGGGCTTCTTTTAACCTCTTCGCAATACTTTGGCGCATTCTACTCATGCTTTTTCTTTCTTCATTAGAATCTTTAAGGCCTGTAGCAATCAAAGTATCACCTTGTTTTAACAAATCTACATCATGTTTAGTTATTCTTCCTCTAGGACCTGAACCTATAACATTTTTAAGATCTATATTTTTTTCTAAAACTACTTTCCTGACAGCTGGAGATAAAACTTTCCCATGCAGAAACTCTTTAATATCATTTAAAGTAATTTTGTTTTGAAAACCAGACCTCCTAATTCTTGATGGATCAAGAGAATCATAATTAAGATCAACTTTATTTTCTTTTATTTCTGAAATTTCTTTTATACCATTTTCCAAAGAATCTACTCGCATCTTAGCAGATCCTATAATCTTCCCTATAGTCTCACCTACTTTTACATCCTTTCCTTCAACAAAATAAATTTCAGAAAGTGTTCCATCAATACCTGAATAAATTTCTTGTGTAGCCTTATCTGTTTCAATTTCAACTAAAATTTCATCCACATTGATAGGGTCACCAACTTTTTTCATCCATTTTGCCACTGTTACTTCAGTTATAGATTCTCCTACATTTGGTACTTTAATTAATTCTTCTTTGGTATCTTCTTGTATGCTTTTATTTTTTTCACCTAGTTGCCTATTTAAATCTAAATCCTTTTCTTCTGCTTTTTTAGTAATTTTTTCTTTAACGACTGAGGTGCTATTATCAATCTTTGCTATTATTGTGCCTATGCTAACATCAGATCCTTCTGGATATAAAATATCAACTATCTTTCCAGAACTACTAGAATAAATTTCCTGTGTTACTTTATCAGTTTCTAGTTCTGCTATAATTTCATCAACTTCTATAGTTTCGCCAACTTTTTTAAGCCATTTTGCAATGGTTGCTTCAGTAATAGATTCTCCAAGGGAGGGAACAACTATGTCTATTGTCATAACCTTAGACTCCTAGTTTACAATCTTAAGAGCTTCAGCAACAATCTTATTCTGCTCAACCACATGTCTTCTATTAAGCCCTGTAGCAGTAGAAGCTGAAGCATCTCTTCCAATATAATTTATTGAATTATTTTTGAGTTTTAGTTTAGTTAACTGCTCATTTAATAGCACACTAACAAAACTCCAAGCTCCCATATTTTTAGGTTCTTCCTGACACCAAAAAAACTTAGCATTCTTAAAGGGCTTTAGTTCTTCATTTAATAAATCTTTAGGAAAAGGATATAATTGTTCTATTCTGATTAGTTGAACCATATTTTTTTGTTCTCTAAATTTTTCGTAAATATCATAATAAATCTTCCCTGAGCATAGAACTACTTTTTTTATATCATCTTTCTTCTTTAATTTTAAATCATCAATTATTATTTTTTTAAATACTGTCTTATTTGTGAAATCTTTAAGTTTCGATACTACCTCCTTATGGCGAAGTAATGACTTAGGTGAAAAAACTATTAGAGGTTTTCTAAACTTTCTGAGCATTTGCCTTCTCAAAAGATGATAGTAATTCGCTGGAGTAGTACAATTAACAACCTGTATGTTTTCTTCTGCACACATTTGTAAAAACCTTTCTAGTCTTGCAGAAGAGTGTTCTGGGCCTTGCCCTTCATATCCATGTGGCAAAAGCATAGTCAACCCAGACATTCTTAACCACTTGGATTCTCCAGAAACAATAAATTGATCTATTATAAATTGCGCGCCATTAACAAAATCACCAAATTGAGCCTCCCATACTACTAAAGTATTAGGATCTGCCAAAGAATAACCATACTCAAAACCTAAAACCGATGCTTCAGAAAGCGGGCTATCAACTATTTCTATTTTTGAATTATTTTTTACGCAATTACTCAGTGGAGAAAATTTTTCTTCAGTAAGTTGATCTACTAAAATCGCATGTCTATGTGAGAATGTTCCTCGTCCACAATCCTGTCCAGAAATTCTGACACTTATACCACTTTTCAACAAACTAGCAAATGCTAATGACTCTGCATTTGCCCAGTCTATATTTTTTCCAGATTCTATTGAAGCAGCCCTTTTATCTAATTGTTTTAATATCTTTCTATTAACATTGAATTGTTCTGGAATAGCGGAAAGTTTTTTTCCTAAATCTTTCAGATCATTCTCTTGGAGACCAGAAAAGGTAGTTGGATTAAGAGTCCCCTTAGAAATATTTAATCCTTTCCATTTTCCTTCAAGCCAATCGGCTTTATTAGGCTTATAACTTTTTGCCAATTCTAAATCTTTTTCTAACTTTTTATTTAAGTCATTTAAAATTTCTTTAGATTCGTCATCCTTAATAACATTTTCTTTTATAAGCTTTTCTTCATAGATTCTCCTTGTAGTGGGAATTTTTTTAATCCTTTCATACATCAGTGGTTGAGTAAATGATGGTTCATCACTTTCATTATGACCTTGTCTTCTGTAACAAAACATGTCTATAACTACATCCTTATAGAAAATCTGTCTAAACTCGGTCGCAATCCTACTTACATATACCACTGCTTCTGGATCATCCCCATTAACATGAAATATAGGAGCTTGTACCATCAGAGCCACATCTGAACAATATGGTCCAGAACGGGAGTTTACAGGATTTGTAGTAAATCCTATTTGATTATTTACAATAAAGTGAATTGTTCCACCTGTACGGTAACCTTTTAATCCTGACAAATCTAATGTTTCTGGAACAAGTCCTTGCCCTGAAAAAGCTGCATCACCATGCATTAATAAACCTACAACTTTTTTACGATTTTCATCATGTTTTTGATCTTGCTTAGCCCTCACTTTTCCTACTACAACTGGATTAACCGCTTCCAAATGTGAGGGATTAGCTGTTAATGATAGATGAACTGATATGTCATCAAAATCTCTATCAGATGAGGTTCCCAAGTGATATTTCACGTCACCAGATCCTTGCACATCTTCAGGATTAGAAGCAATGCCTTGAAATTCAGAAAAAATTGCAGCAAACGGCTTTCCCATAAAATTCGCCAATACATTGAGCCTTCCTCTATGCGGCATTCCAATCACAACCTCTTCAACACCATGTTTACCCCCATGTTTTAATATTTGCTCTAGAGCAGGCAAAAGTGATTCCCCTCCTTCCAGTCCAAACCTTTTAGTACCAGTATATTTTTTATCTAAAAATTGTTCGAATTTTTCAGCAGCGGTCAACCTTTCAAGGATCGCTTTTTTTCCTATGTCAGTAAATTGACTGCTAGGAGAAATGTTCTCAAATTTTTGCATTATCCAATCTCTTTGCTTTTTTTCCTGAATATGCATAAATTGTAGTCCTATCTTTTCACAATATGTCTTTTCTAGTCTAGTAATCAAGTCAGATATAGTTAGCTCCTCATGTCCAAACACCCCATCAACAAAAACCTTTTTGTTATAATTTGACTTATTAAATCCATAAGTTTTAGGATCTAAGTCAGGAATATACTTTTCTTCTATTAGTCCCATCGGATCCAAATCGGCCTTTAAGTGACCTGCAACTCTATATGCTCTTATCAGCAGTCTAGCTCTCAAAGCATCTATAGCTATCTGCTTAAATTCCTGGTTAGACACTTGATCCTTAGTTTCATGCTTATTTTGTATAAAATTTTTCGCTTCTTCATCAAGATCTAGAAAAAGATCCTTCCACAAACCATCAACACTACTTGGATTTGCAAGATATGAATTATAAAGTTTTCTTAAGTCTTCCAAGTTGTTTATATTTCCAAATTGATCCGACATTTATTGTGCTTTTAAGAGATTAATCATAGATTCACCTAAGCTAGCAGGAGAATAAGATATAAAAACCCCAGCAGATTTTAATGCCTCAATTTTTTCTTCTGCTGTCCCTTTCCCTCCTGCAATAATAGCCCCTGCATGACCCATTCTTTTCCCTGGAGGGGCTGAAACACCTGCTATAAAGGCTACAACTGGTTTTTTAATTTTTGATTTTTTTAAGAGTTCTGCCGCATCTTCCTCTGCACTTCCTCCTATTTCTCCTATTAAAATAATCGACTCTGTTTTCTCATCTGTTAAAAAACATTCTAAAATATCTACAAAATTAGAGCCTGGAACTGGATCTCCTCCTATTCCAACACAAGTACTCTGTCCCAAACCAACACTGGTGGTTTGAGCTACAGCTTCATATGTTAAGGTGCCTGACCTAGATACTACCCCCACAGTTCCTTTAGAATGTATATGTCCTGGCATAATACCTATCTTACATTCCTCAGGTGTTATTATTCCTGGACAGTTTGGTCCTATAAGCCTTGTAGTAGAACCATCCAGTATCCTCTTAACTTTAACCATATCTTGTTGAGGTATCCCTTCTGTAATACAAACCACCATAGGTAATTCTGCATCTATAGATTCTAATATTGCATCTGCTGCAAAGGGAGGAGGGACGTAGATCACAGACGCTGTAGCTCCAGTTTCTTGAACAGCTTGTTTTACTGTATCAAACACAGGCAAACCCAAATGCAGGGTGCCTCCTCTTCCTGGCGTAACTCCACCTACCATTTTAGTTCCATAATCAATAGCTTGTTTACTATGAAACGTGCCTTGATCTCCAGTAAAACCTTGACAAATAACCTTTGTGTTAGAATTAACTAGTATTGACATCAGTTTCTCCTTTCTGTAAGTTTCACAACTTTATCAGCAGCATCTGCCAAATCACTTGCTGAAACTATATCTACATCAGATTCATCTAGAATCTTCTTTCCTATATCAACATTAGTCCCTTCCAATCTAACCACTAGGGGAATATCCATATTAATTTCCTTAGCCGCATCAACTATTCCCTGTGCTATTACATCACATCTCATTATTCCGCCAAAAATATTTACTAAAATAGCCTTAACGTCTGGATCAGAATTAATTATCTTAAATGCTTCTTTCACTTTTTCTCCTGTAGCTCCTCCACCGACATCTAAGAAGTTTGCCGGCGAAGAACCATTGAGCTTTATTATATCCATAGTAGCCATTGCTAACCCCGCTCCATTTACCATACATCCTATACTTCCATCCAATTTTATATAGTTAAGATCATACTTCGCAGCTTTTAATTCTCTGTAATCTTCTTCGCTTTCATCCATTTATTCTACTATATCTGGTTGACGGAATAGAGCATTATCATCTAACTTATTCTTAGCATCAACTGCTATATCTTCCCCTTCTTTAGATACAACTAGCGGATTTATTTCTACCAAACTAGCATCTGTTTGATTTACTACATTTTCTAAAGCTAAGATAAATTTAGTCGCTAATTTTATTTGATCATTTTTTAAACCTAAAGAAAAAGCGATTTGTCTTGCTTGAAATTGTCTTAATCCCAATGCTGGATCTATTGTTATTTTAAAAATTTTCTCTGGATTTTCTGCAGCTACTTTCTCAATCTCTGTTCCACCTTCAGTAGAAGCCATCAAAGTATACCTTCCTGTTTTTCTATCAAGAACTATACCTAAATAATATTCTTTACTTATGTTGCACCCTTCTTCAATATATATACGATTTACTTCTTTTCCTTCAGAAGAGGTTTGGTGAGTAATTAATCGCATCCCTAACATCTCTTCTGAAACTTTTCCAACTTCATCAATAGATTTAGCTATTTTTACCCCTCCTCCTTTTCCTCTTCCTCCAGCATGAATATG
>CAYRXL010000054.1:7096-10832 GCA_964428295.1 uncultured Alphaproteobacteria bacterium | reverse complement strand
AGCATACATAAACCTTACTAGTTCTTGCATCCAAATAAAGCCTATATTAAACCCGTATCTTAATATCACTACAGCAGCTGTAATTATAACCATAAAAAGAGTTAGCCATGAAACTTGTTTTCCGATAGAAACGTTAGCTCTTTCTATCCAAATAGATAATAAAACCAAATATTTCAATTAACTTTCCCTATAAAGACTTGGAACAAGATAAAATGTTATAATAATTTATCAAACACATTAGTTTTTGGGAACTCATCAGGTGCATCTCTCCCTCTTTGCCCTCTCGTTCCCTGCCAACTCAAAAAATTATTAATTTTTATTCTTCTTCTTACACTAATTTTACATTCTAGGCCATCTTCTATTTTAAATATCTTAAAATCTGATAATGATGAGTTTTTATATCTTTGCAAAATAACCCCTCTTCCTTTATTTAATGTAGGAATACGATCAACAGATATAATTAATAATTTTCTGTTTAAACTAATCATAGCTAGATGATCACCTGCTAAGAGTTTTAAGTTTAACAATGAATCATTATCTTTAAGTAACATTATCACTTTTCCGGTTCTATTCTGTGATACTAATGAAGTACTCTCAACTAAAAACCCTTTTCCATATTTAGAAACCAGCAAATATTTAAGTTTTTTTCTATGTATAAAAATATTTAATAAATCTTGCTCATTTTTTATATCTATATACATACTTAATGGTTGGCCAAGAGTATTTGACCCTGGAAGTTTATTAGGAAAAAGTGTATAAGACTTACCTTCTTTGGTAATTACTATAACCTTGTCACTCATTAAACCCTCAACCCTAAACCATTCTCTGTCACCTACTTTATACTTTATGTTTGTATCTTTTATATCGTGTCCTTTAAGAACGCGCACCCAACCTTTTCTGGAGCATAGTATAGTTACTGGACTATTATCTAAGAATTCTTCTTTATGTAGATCTTTAACTATTAGTTTATTATTAATTTTTGTCCTTCTTAAAGAAATTTTTGGATTATTTTCAAATATAATTTTAATATTTTCAATTTCTAACTCTACCTGTTTCCATTGTTTTAATTCTGAATTTAAAATAATTTCTAAATCATTTTTAATTTTTAATATTTCTTTTTTCTCATTTATTATTTTGTTTTCCTCAAGTTTTCTCAATGAACCCAATCTCATGTTAAGAATTGCATCAGCTTGAGACATGGACATAGAGAATTTTGATACCAATTTCACTTTTGGGTCATCATCATATCTAATTAGATCAATAATCTTTTCAATGTTATTAAAAACTATTAAGTATGCATCTAAAAGATCTATTCTTTTATTTGTTGTTTTCAATTTATATTTATTTTTTCTTTGGTTTACAGATCTTCTAAAATTAAGATAGGCCAATAAAACTTGATCTAATGACATTAATTTTGGCTCTTTATCTATATCTATTACATTTAAATTCAAAGAAATCCTTATTTCTAGCTCTGTTCTTTTATATAAATATTCCATGACAGATTCTAAATTTACTTTTTTGTTTTTTAAAAAAACTACTATTCTTATGTCCTTTGTTGATTCATCTTTAACGTCGGATATAAATATGTTTTCTTTACTTTGTATGATTTCTCCTATCCTTTCTAAAACTCTATATTTTTGTATACCAAACGGAATCTCATATATAATTATCTGTTGAAACCCTCTAGGAAGGGATTCTACTTTCCATCTACTTCTTAACCTAAAACTACCCTTTCCATCTTGATATATTCTTTTAATGTTATCTTTTGTTTCCAGTATCATACCACCAGTAGGAAGGTCTGGACCTGGAATGATATTTAGCAAATCATCATAATTATAATCTTTATCTTTATTCTTAATTAGATAAAGTGCTGCATCACATATTTCTAATATATTATGCGAGGGTATTGACGTTGACATTCCAACAGCTATTCCATTAGATCCATTTGCTAATAAATTTGGAAAAGCACCTGGTAGTACAAGAGGTTCTTGATCTTCTCCATCATATGTCTTGATAAAATCCGTACCATTCTCATTAAGCCCTTCCATGAGTAGACTGGCCGTATAAGTTACACTGGCTTCTGTATATCTCATAGCAGCAGCATTATCACCATCTATACTTCCAAAATTTCCGTGACCTTCAACCAAAGGATATCTTAAAGAAAATTCTTGAGCCAACCTCACCATCGCATCATATACAGCCTGGTCACCGTGAGGATGAAATTTACCTATAACATCTCCCACAACCCTAGCACATTTTTTATATCCTGAACTAGGTTTCAAACCCATTTCTCTCATAGCAAACAAAAGTCTCCTGTGAACCGGTTTCAAACCATCTCTTACATCAGGAAGAGACCTAGAGATTATTGTTGATATGGCATAAGTAAAATAATTTTCACTTAATATATTTTTGAAATTTTTATTTTCAAGGTTACTAGCTATAGTTAAACTATTTTTTTCTGTAACCATATATATCTCCTAATTTTAATTAATTTTTATATTCTGATATATTTTCTATAAATATACTTCTTGCAAAAGGTAAACTTCTATTAACAGATTCAGCAAATTTATGTAAAAAATTTTCAGACAATTTCAAACCAAGTTTAATATCTTCTATATTAGGGTTTGAGTTTGTTATTAAAAAAGAAGGAAGCCTTAAAAGTTTATTCTTCCATTTTCCAGCAGCTTCAAAATTCACTGCTTTACCAGTTTTTGGCGAGACAAATTTTAAGTTTTCCTTTTTATTTGTGATAACACAAGAAGATAGATCCAAACCATAGCCCAATATAGCTAAGAGAAATAATTCCCATTTTACATAAAATGGCAACCAATCCTCAACATTTTCTAAAATTTTATCGAATAATAAACTTGTGTGGTTATAAAGACTAACTTCTTTTTCTCTTTCTAACATACTAAACTCTACTAGAGAGATGACAGACATAATACATGAAAGTTGAGTTGGCTTACTAAAAACTACTGGACTTATCACCTTTAACATTTCGCATTCAAACCTACCCATATTATCCTCAGTTCTAGCAAGCCAACTTACCTGAACCATATTGGCAGGTTCATATATGGCGATCTTACGTTTTGACTTAGCTCCATAAACAAACCCCGTATATATTCCATGACCTTTGGTAAATATTTTTATAATTTTAGAATTTTCAGAATAATTTTTCCCTGATAGAATAATCCCTTCATCTTTCCAAGCAAGCATACAATATAATCCTTTTAAAAAGAGTTAAAATATCTATTGCTATTTCAATCTTTTATATTAGTTTGTTCTATGTTTTTTGAAACCTTAACATATAAAAACAAATGAAATTCTACTTTAAACTCCCTGATTAATTCTTTTCTCACCAAAGTACCTATCTTTTTTATTAGTGAACCATTTTTTCCCAAAATAATAGGCTTATAATTTTCTTTTGGAGAAAAAATTATAACATCCACTCTAACAGAGTTATCTTGCATTCTATTCCATGAGTTAATTTTTACAGACAACTCATAGGGAATTTCATCATGTAAAAACGTTAATATCTTCTCTCTAACTAACTCTTCAACAAATAGCTTTTGGGAAACCAAAGGAATATCTTTTTTTTTATATCTCCATTCACCAAAAGGTACATGATCACATAAAAAATTAGATAAATCCTCTATTCCATTTCTATACTTAGCAGAAACCAAAAAATACTTATCTATTCTAAATCGTTTTCTTAGATCTTCAATATATGAAAGTA
>CAYRXL010000054.1:476-7086 GCA_964428295.1 uncultured Alphaproteobacteria bacterium | reverse complement strand
AATCTTTCTAAATTTGAAATTATTTTTACTAGATTATTCGATCTCCTTCTTGCATTTATTACTAGTAAAATTAAGTCACTCTCTTCTATTGCATTCCATACAGTCAAATAAGAGCTCCTATTCAATTTATGTTTTTTCATAAATATACCGGGAGTATCATAAAAAACTATTTGTGTATTATTTTTAATGAAAATTCCGCTTATTCTTATCCTTGTAGTATGAGCTTTATGAGTTACTATTGTTACTTTCTTCTTTAGAATACTGTTTACCAATGATGATTTGCCAACATTAGTTTCTCCCACTAAAGTCATTTTTCCAAATTTAAATTTTCTTTCCATTTTAATTTAAATTTTTGAGGAATTCTTCAGCAGCTATTTGTTCTGCATCTTGTTTTGAATTTCCTACTCCAATTGCCTCCTTGTGTCCTTTAATTATTAATTTTATCTTGTATGTTGGAATATGATCAGGTCCAACCTTACTAAGAATTTCATATTTAGGTAATCCTAGATTTAAAGATTGAGACCATTCTTGTACTATAGTTTTAGGATCCGAATAGCTATACTCTTCAGTATTTATCTTTTTACTCCATAAATTAAGAATTATTTCAGAAGCTAAGTTTGACCCTTTATGAATATATACCAGTCCTATTAAAGCCTCAATTGCATCACCCAATATGTTATCATTATACCTAAGATTTCTTGAAACCATTAGATAATCTCTCAATTTAATACTTTTAGCAATCTCAGCACATACCTGTCCCGAAGAGAGATAAGAAAATCTCTTAGATAAGTTTCCTTCATTTTCATTTGGATACACTTTATATAAAGCAGCTGCTAAAGTTGCAGCTATTATCCTATCTCCCAGAAATTCTAGTCTTTGAAACTCTTTTCCTCCTACACTTGAATGTTTAAAAGCAAGATCTAAATCAGTCAACTTTTCAAAGATTGATAATATGTTCTCCATATTATGATAATCTATTTTTTTTTCTGAAGACCTCATCAAAGTTTATTACCCAATCTACTTATTCTTATAGACCTTGGTAGTTTAAAAAAGTTTTTTCCTAATATTTGAAATTGACTATTACTCCACTGAATAGAAAAGAATAACATTTCTGCTCTACCCACTAAATTGTCTTCTGGAATAAATCCCACCTGTTGTAAAATTCTACTATCAGACGAATGCTCTCTATTATCACCCATAGCAAAATAGTGTCTGTCTGGTACAGTATAATTTTTTGTGTTATTTACATCTAAATCATAAAAATTATCTTCTATTCTCTGAGTTATTACGCCATCAAAAAATATATCATCTAATATATAATATTGTCTTTCATCAGTAATGCTTTCTCTATAAAGATCATATTTTTCTATATATCCATTCCTATGATAATCTTCGAAGTAACCACTTTTTTCTTTCTTGACAGATACTTCATTTACATAAACCACACCATCAGTAATCCTAATCACATCTCCAGGCAACCCTATAATTCTTTTAATATAATCAGTTTTATTATCTCTAGGAAATTTAAAAACCGCTACATCCCCTCTTTTCGGTTTAGTAAAAAACACTCTGCCTTTAAAAGGCATATATCTACCAAAAGGCATTGAGTAGCGACTATATCCATATGAAAATTTTGACACAAATAAAAAATCTCCTACTAGCAATGTTGGTTTCATCGATCCTGAAGGAATGCTGAAAGGTTCATAAGCAAAACTTCTAATAGACAATGCTATTAACATAGCTATTATTAAAGTTTTAAAAACTTCAAAAAAACTATCTTTGCTAAATAAAAATATTATTATTATTATTATTAGACCGATCAATAGAGGATTCATTTAGGTCCATCCAATCATCTTTAAGTTATAAAATATCATCATTTGTTCATGAGGAATTAAGTGCTTCTATTATTACTAATGCCTGAGCTATATTTGCATCATCACTAATAGTCACTGTAATGTTTGCTACCATCTTGGGTGGGATTAGATTATCCATCCTTATTTTAGCCTTACCTTTTAACGTTATAATTGGCTTGCCAGTTTTAAGATTCTCTATTTCTATATCTTTCCAAAAAACTCCAAACTTTATACCTGTACCTAAAGCTTTTGAGCATGCTTCTTTAGCTGCAAATCTTTTTGCATAGCAACTAGAAGAATTATATCTTTTATTACACCTATCTATTTCTTTAAATGTAAAACATCTATTTTTAAATTTTACATCATATTTTTTTAGAATTTTATCAATCCTACTAATCTCGCATACATCATTTCCTATACCTACTATCAACGTTTGTCCAATTTTTTTTTAATGATGCTTTTCATCTTATTTATAACTTCTTCTAATCCTGTAAAAATAGATTCACCTATAATAAAGTGTCCTATATTCACTTCCTCAATTTCATAAATATCTAATATTTTATATAACTTGTCAAAGTTAAGGCCATGTCCAGCATGAACTTCTATTCCATGCTCTTTGCACATTTTTGCAGAGTTATTTAGTTCGTCAAAATATTGCTTTTCACTTGCACCGTCAGCCTCTGAAAAGAATCCTGTGTGTAACTCAACTGCTTTAATTTTCATTTCAGCTGCCATTTGAATATACTCAGGAACAGGATCTAAAAACAAAGAAGAAAATATATCTTTCTCATTCAACAACGAAACAATCCTATATATTTTATCAAATTCACTTTTTAAATCTAATCCACTTTCTGTTGTAAGTTCTTTCCTATTTTCTGGCACCAAACATACTCTTTGTATGTTATTCTTCAGTGCAAAGTCTAACATAAAATCTGTGGCAGCAATCTCTAATTGGAGTGGAATATTTAATTGATTACGTAGAATTCTTACATCTTCGTCTTTAATATGTCTTCTATCTTCTCTTAAATGTACCACTATCGAGTCTGCACCAAATTTTTCCGCAGTCTTAGCAGCTAAAATCGGATCAGGATGCCTGCCTCCCCTTGCATTTCTAACTGTAGCCACGTGATCAATATTTATTCCCAATCGAACCATCAGTAAATTTCCGTTATACTACCAATTTTCATATTTTATATTTTTTCTTATACGATCTAATTACTCTATATAATATAAAATAACATATTAACCAGGATAAAATAACTAATGGAATACTACCCACTGTCATTATTGGAATGAGCATTAAAGAAGAAAAACTAATTTTTATTTTTTCAAGATCACCAAATAGAAAAGTATTTTTAAAAATATCTAAAAGTAGAGTAATTTCGTTAATCAAAGCATGCATTGTAACTTCAATATTCAGATTGCTCCATCTGTTCAAGATCCATTGCCCTATTTCAAAGGAAATATACCATATAAGAGGAAAGGTCCAAGGGTTACCAAAAAAAGTTCCAATAAAAGCGGACACCATAGAAGCACCAATTAGCCAAGATATCAAAATTGACAATAATGAATGCATTCCTATAAAAGGAGTCATAGAAATTGCCACACCACAAGCAAAACCTGCCGATATTTCATAAGGAGACCCCCTCATACGTTGCAGGCGCAAAGTTATATATTTAGTTGTCCTAGACAAACTACTTGTAGGTATGATTTTATTAAGTAAATTAAACAAAAAGCTGTTTTTTACTTTTCTTCCGAATAGCAATTTTATTTCCCTATATTTTTCTACTACCTGGCCTAATAACTTCTATTTTAGCAAGTTCAGCAGGTAAATTATCACTATCATATAGAGGAGCGTCTATTGTAGCCAAGGATATAACAGGAAATCCAAAATTTATAGGATTAATACTTCTATCAATTATGGCAGCTTCAGCTACAACTTCTCCTCCATATGATTCTACACAATTAGCACATTCTTTCGAAGATTTTCCAGTGGTTATTACATCCTCAACAACCAATACCTTATCTTTCTTATTTAATTTAAACCCTCTCCTTAGCTCAAAAACTCCCTTTACTCTCTCTGTAAAAATACTTTTTATATTTAATTCTTCCCCTATTCCCGATCCTACTACCACTCCTCCTAAAGCAGGTGATACAATAATATCAATCTTATTAATAGAAATTACTTTTGATATTTTATATGCTAAACCTTTACACAATTTTCTCATTAAGTTTGGTTCACTTAGAACTATCGCTGATTGTAAATAACAGCTACTATGTAAACCTGATGAAAGAATAAAATGACCTTCCAATAACGCTCCAGACTTTCTATACAAATCTAACGTTTCGCTAGAACTTAAAGCATCTTTAACATTCATAATTATTTAATCCTTGGTCTTTAATCTCTCAACTTCGTAAACAACGGATTCTAATCTTAGTGCTGTTATAATATTATTTAAGTGTCTAAGGTTATCTACTTCAATGTCTAGAAGCAACTCAAAAAAATCCTGTGACCTCTTGATTATTTGTAGATTAATTATATTACCAGCACTTTTTACAATAACAGAAGTTAGACTATTAAGAGCGCCTGGCTTATTAGAAAGTATTATCTTAATTCTACCTATTTGCAAGGATCTCTTATAATCTTTTGACCAAGTCAGCTCAATCCACCTCTCAGGGTATTCTGAAAACCTCTCTAAGGCAGCGCAGTCTATTGAATGAGCTGTAACCCCATGTCCTTCAGTCATAATTCCAACTATTCTTTCTCCTGGCAATGGGTAACAACAGTCACCTATGTGTAATGCTATACCAGATGTAAGCCCCCTTATGGCAACTTTAGGGCTTTTATTTTTAAGTCTCTTTTTATTATTAATTCTATTAATACTCTCTTCTTCTAAAAACAAGTCTCCTAATATATCTTTTGCATCCAGTTCCCCTCTTCCTATTGCTACATAAAGTGACCTTGCACTATTATAACTTAATCTATTAATGAGCAAATCTATAGTTGCTTGATTAAGAGATCTTCGTATAGACTTAAAATTTTCTTGTAATATAGCATTGCCAATTTTTTCAAATTCATCTTTTTCATGTTCACGTAGAAAACGTCTTATTTGACTTCTAGCTTTTCCTGTAACTGCAAAGTTTAGCCAAGAAGGTTGTGGAACCTGTCCATCTGATCTAAGAATTTCAACTTGATCTCCATTTTTAATTTTAGAATTAAGTGGTGCCAAATTACCATTTATTTTAGCCCCTACAGTTGTATTACCCATTCCAGAATGAATAGCATATGCAAAATCAATAGGAGTAGAGTTTCTTGCTAAAGATATTACTTCCCCTTTAGGGGTAAAGCAAAATACACTATCTGGATACATTTCTAATTTTGTATTCTCTATCAACTCTTGAGGACCCCCAGAATTTTTAATGATATCTAGAACATCTCCTATCCATTTTGTTCCCTTGATATCTTTATTTCTTATTTGTTTTTCTTTTTGTTTATAATTCCAATGCATTGCTATTCCAAACTCGGCAATATTATTCATATTATTTGACCTGATTTGTAATTCAATTGGTCTGCCGAGTGTCCCTATAATAGTAGTGTGAATAGAAGAATAACCATTAGGTTTAGGAGTAGAAATGTAATCCTTAAATCTTCCTGGCACCATGGGCCAGGAAGAATGAACTAAACCTAATACTTTATAACATTCTTCTTTGTTCTTTGTTATAATTCTGAATGCGTATAAGTCTGAAACTTGTTCTAATGCAACTTTTTTTCTTTGCATTTTTTCCCAAGTTGAATACACTTCTTTTTCTCTTCCAATAACACCAGCTGATATATTAACTTCTGATAATTTTTTTGATAGTTGAGCAATAGTTTTTTTAAGGAAATTCTTTTCTTGATCTCTTAAAAACTCTAATCTTTTTGAAATAGATTTATAGGCATCAGGTAAAATAGTCATAAAAGATAATTCTTCTAATTCTTCTTTTAAAAGCTGCATCCCTATCCTTCCTGCTAAAGGAGCATATATTTCTAAGGTTTCATTTGCTATCCTCATTTTCTTTTCTTTGTTGATAAAAAAATTTAAAGTACGCATATTATGAAGCCTATCCGCCAACTTAATTATTAATACCCTTATGTCTTTAGATATGGCTAAAATTAATTTTCTAAAATTCTCTGCCTGTCGGACTTCTTTGTCTGGTTTCTCCAACTTAGAAAGCTTTGTAACTCCATTTACTAGATTTGAGATTTCAGATCCAAAATAATTTCTAACTTCTTTTTTAGAAGCGACACCATCCTCCACTGTATCATGAAGTAATGCAGTAATTATACTAACTGAATCTAACTTAAAATCTGCTAAAATATTAGCAACTTCTGAGGGATGAGTAAAAAAAGGTTCCCCAGATGCTCTGTACTGCTCTCTATGCCTTTGGGAACTAAATTCGTAGGCTTTTTCTAATACTTTTATATCTAGATGAGGATCATATTTCTCTATCTTCTGAATAAGCTCTTTAAGATTCTTCTGTTCTGAACTATCGCCAATTGGTTGGATTTTCATAAGAATTTTCTAGTGGCAACCGCATTATTCTTCTTTATCCTCATATATCTGCATTCCTGCAGAATCAGCTTTTTCTTCCACATCATTTACAATTTCTTGATTCGTTGTATCTTGATTTTCATCTTCTGTCTTTTGCAAATCATCTTCTAATTTATCTTCATGAAATTTTTGTAATCCCATGACAAAATCATCTTCAGTCTTTTT
>CAYRXL010000054.1:0-466 GCA_964428295.1 uncultured Alphaproteobacteria bacterium | reverse complement strand
ATACTTGTTTATCAGATAATATGCGAGTTCTTCAGTCTTTTTAATATCTATAGTCTCTCCTGCTATCTCTCTAAGTGCTACTACTGGATTTTTATCATTGTCTCTATCCACAGTAACCTCATTGCCATTTGCTAAAGATCTTGCCCTTTGAGCTGCTATAAGTATTAATTGAAATCTATTGTTTATTTTATCTATGCAATCTTCTATTGTAATTCTAGCCATATTAACTCCCAGCTTAGTCTAAATGAAATTAAATCCAATTCATAAATAAATCAAGGACTAGTTATAAAATTCTTCTTAGCACTTGATTATATTTAATTCTTCTTAATATATCTATACCCCTTATACCAATTAGACAAATTATACACAATTATAGAGCATTATAGAGCATTAACTCCCGATCAACCGCAAAGTGGCCTATATATTAAGCATAAGGTAAAGTTGTCCCCTCCCTGGTGGGACTGGC
>CAYRXL010000053.1:7167-10837 GCA_964428295.1 uncultured Alphaproteobacteria bacterium | reverse complement strand
CCATTGGACCAGGCCTGAACAAAGCAACTACAGCAATTATTTCTTCAAATTTATCTGGTTGCAACTTCCTTAAAACTTCCCTCATACCTTGGCTTTCCAATTGAAAAATTCCAGTAGTGTTACCCGAACTGAGAGTGTTAAATGTTTTTGAATCATAAAAATCTATTTCTAATAAATTTATATTTATGTTTCTTTTTTTAAGCAACTTTCTTGTGTTTTCTAGTACAGTCAAAGTTTTTAAACCAAGAAAATCAAATTTAACTAATCCTGATTTTTCTACATATTTATGAGTGAATTGTGTCACTGGATAGTTTGAAGTACTATCAAAATAAAGTGGAACTAAATTTCTGAGTGGTTGATCTGCTATTACAAGCCCTGCAGCATGTCTTGATATATTTCTATATAAACCTTCAAGCTTTTTTCCAATTTGAAACAGTTCATATATATCTTCATCATTATCAATTTCTACTTTAATTAACTTGTTATTATTTATAATCTCATTTAAAGTCGGCTGTCTTTGTGGATTATTAGGAATTAATTTGACTAACCTTTCAATTCTTGCATAACTAATACCCAGCACCCTGCCAACATCTTTTACTACTGCTCTTGGTTTGAGAGAACCAAATGTAATAATTTGAGCAACCTTATCTTCACCATACTTTTTATTCACATAATTTATTACTTCATCTCTTTTTTCTTCACAAAAATCTATATCAAAATCAGGCATAGAAATTCTGTCAGGATTTAAAAATCTCTCAAATAACAAACCATATTTAATTGGATCTATATCTGTTATAGACAAAGCCCATGCAACCAATGATCCAGCACCAGACCCTCTTCCTGGACCAACTGGTATATCGTTATCTTTAGCCCAATTAATGAAATCTCCTACTATTAAGAAATATCCCGAATATCCCATTTTTCTTATTACATCTAATTCATAGTTTAGCCTTTCCGTATAACTAATTTTAATTTTATTTTTATCTTTTTCTTTAACAGACTTTATTTTATTTATTCTTTTTTCAAGACCTAAATGTGATTTTTTTGACAACATATCATCTTCTGAAGCTTCGGTTTTACTTATTATTTTAGGTAATATAGGTTGACTTTCCTCTAACAAAAAGTGGCATCTTTTTGAAATTATTAAAGTGTTTTCTATTGCTTCAGGAATATCATTAAATAATTTTATCATTTCATTGGGAGACTTGAAACAATAGTTTTTATTTAATTTTCTTTTATCCAAGGATTCTATGGTTTTTCCATCAGCAATACACATTAAACACTCTTGGGCTTGCAGCATGTCTGGTGAATCAAAGTATATATCATTAGTACAAACTATTGGAATTGAATGCTTATATGCTAAATTAATAGTTTGTTTTTCTATATT
Organism: uncultured Alphaproteobacteria bacterium; assembly: GCA_964428295.1. Classification (GTDB taxonomy): domain Bacteria; phylum Pseudomonadota; class Alphaproteobacteria; order TMED109; family TMED109; genus CAYRXL01. Next base: position 9,450 of record CAYRXL010000053.1, on the reverse strand, counting down.
AATGTCATCTACCTCACGCCCCATTCTCATAATTTCTATGTAAAACCTATCATTAAAACAGTTCTTTAACTCTAAAATTAATTTTTCAGCTTCATCGATATTATTATTTAATATACAATTTCTTATGGCACTATTATTTCCTCCGGATAACAAAATTAGACCTGAATTGTTTTCCCATAGATCCTCTAAGCTAATTAACTTGTTCTTATTATTTGATAGATTTAGATAAAACTTACTAACTATGTATGATAAATTTTTCCATCCAACTTCGTTTTGAACCAATATTAAAAACTGATCTTTTTTAGAATTCGCTAAATGTTTTTCATTCTTATTTGCACTGATGTCTAATATTGACCCTACTATAGGTTGTATGCCATGTCTTACTGATTCCAATGAAAATTCCATAGAACCAAAAAGATTATTGTTATCGGTTAGTGAGAGAGCTGGCATGTTATACATTGAGGCTTTCTTTAATAACTGGTCAATTTTGATAGCCCCCTCAGCTACAGAATATAAAGATCTAGTTCTCAAATGAACAAACTGTGAAATAGACATTAATAACCCTAAATTTAAACTTTTATTTTAATTAATTTACCGTTCTCCAATTTTAGTACTTTGTCCATACTAGATGCAACAAAAGGATCATGCGTTGCAATCAATAAAGACATATTATTTTGATCTGCAAGATTAAGAATCAGATCTATAATTTCCCTGCCCGTATTTTCATCTAAATTACCAGTAGGTTCATCAGCAATAATAATTTCAGGAAAATTTGATAATGCTCTTGCTATTGCTATTCTTTGCTGTTCACCTCCGGATAGTTCTGATGGACGATGCTTAGCCCTATGATCCATTTTAGTTTTTTTCAACAAGTATTGAGCTCTTTCTTTAGCATATTTAATATTAGTCTTGTTTATTAACATTGGTATTAATATATTTTCTAAAGCTGTAAACTCTGCTAACAAAGCAAAAGATTGGTACACAAACCCTATATTTGTTCTTCTTAGTTCAGTTTTTTGATTATCGTTCAAGTAAGTAACACTTTTTCCATCTAAACAAATTTCCCCCGACATAGGCTTCTCCAATAAACCCGCAATATGCAATAAACTAGATTTACCAGAACCAGAAGAACCAGTAAGAGCAATTTTTTCTGATTTATTTAAAAGAACATTTATCCCTTCCAAAACTTTTATTTCATTTTGTCCTTGGTAGAAACTTTGATGTATTTCTTTTAAACTAAGTGACTCACTCATATCTTAAAATTTCAACTGGATCTAGTTTTGAAGCTTTCCAAGCAGGATATATGGTAGCTAAAAAAGTTAAAATAAGGGAGATAACAACAATATATGATACTTCCATGTAATCTATTTTAGACGGTAATTTATTAAATAAGTAGACTTCCGGAGAAAAAAGATTTTTTCCAATCAAAGACTCTATTTTATTTCTTATGTTTTCGATATTAGAACTAAATATCAATCCAATAACAAGTCCTATAAAAGTACCAATAAAACCCACAGTTGAACCAATAATACAAAATATTTTCATTATAGTTCCTCGAGAAGCACCCATAGTTCTTAATATCGCAATACCTTTTTCTTTATCTTTTACTAGCATTACAATGCTAGAAATTATATTAAACACGGCCACTAAAATTATTAAAGTAAGTATAATAAACATAACATCTTTTTCTACCTCAAGTGCATTAAATAATTGAGCATGTATATTTTGCCAAGTATAAACCTGCCCCATAGTTTTAGATTTTTTCCTTATTATATCTACATAATTTTCCGAGTAATTTGCGTCAGAGAAAAAAACTTCTATCTGACTAGCAAATCTTCTATTACTATTTAGTTGAGTTGCATCTATCCTATTTATAAATGCCACTCCTTTATCATATTCATACATCCCCACTTCAAAAATAGAGTTTACTGTAAAAGATTGGGACTTTGGCATGGTTCCAAAAGGGGTGCTTGAACCAGAGGGAGAAGTAATTGTTACTGCATCTCCAACTTTTACACCAAGATGTTTAGCTAATCTTAATCCAATTACTATATCTTCCCTATCAAATGAAAACAAATCTCCTTCTAAAATATTTTCTGCTATACCAGGCCTTTCAATCAAATCTAGAGAATCTATCCCTCTCAAAATTACTCCAGCAGTTCTTTCTTCATTGTTAATCATTACTTGAGACTCAAGCTCTGCAGATACATCTAAAACGCCGTCAACACTAGCTATATCTTCAACTAAAGAATTGATATCTTCTTGTGCGTGTTTATTTTGATT
>CAYRXL010000053.1:0-7157 GCA_964428295.1 uncultured Alphaproteobacteria bacterium | reverse complement strand
TTAAGTAGACTAATAAATGTCCATTTACTCCAACTATTCTATCAATTAATTCACTTCTAAAACCATTCATAACTGACATAACTATTATTAAAGTAGCAACTCCGAGTGATATTCCAATAAGAGAAAAAGTGGAAATTATAGATATAAAACCTTCATTCCTCTTTGAACGCAAATATTTTAAAGCTAAAAATAATTCAAAATTATTTATCAATTTATCTCCTCAAATATAACTTTTTTATCTTTGATATTTATTTTTTTAATTTTGTAAGTTTTTCTATTTTTAAATTCAAAATAACTTTTAGCTATACCATTAGGTCCCACTATAATTTGAAAAGGAATACCAATAAGGTCCATGTCCTTTAATTTCACTCCTGATCTTAAGTTTCTGTCATCATAAATAACACTTGTAGAATTAGAAAAGTCATTATACAAACTTTCACAAATATTATTACACGTTTCATGATCTTGTCTTAAATTAATGATAGCCAACTTAAATGGCGCTATTTTTTTAGGCCATATAATACCTTTGTCATCATGACTTGCCTCTATTATTGCTCCTACAAGCCTACTTATACCAATTCCATAGGATCCCATTTCTAGGTAGGATTTCTCGGAATTTGAGTTTAATATTTCAGCTCCCAATTTGCTTGAATATTTAGAACCAAAATAAAATATATGTCCTACTTCTACACCTCTAGTTTTAACTTGTTTCTCAACCTCAACATTAGCATTAAAGTCATTAATATTAAATTTATCAGATGAGACCGAATATTTTTCGTTATATTTGTGAATTAATTTATTTATAGATATTTGGTCTCCATATTTAGCATCTGATATATCAATATTTAATATATCACTATCACAATAAATTTCTGATTCTCCTGTTTCTGCAACTACTATAAACTCATGACTAAGATCTCCTCCAATAGGTCCTGTATCAGCTGCTACAGGAATTACCTTTAGTCCTATAGCTTTAAATGTTCTTAAATAGCAATAATACATCCTATTGTAAGAGTTAAGTGCCGATTCATAATTAAAATCAAATGAATATGCATCTTTCATTAAAAATTCCCTGCATCTCATAATTCCAAATCTAGGCCTAACTTCATCTCTAAATTTCCACTGAATGTGATAAAAAATTTTAGGTAATTCCTTGTAAGATTTAATGTCTTTAGCAATTAAATCTGTTATCTGTTCTTCATTTGTGGGGCCAAATAGCAGTTCATGATTGTTTCTATCTCTTATTCTTAACATTTCTTTACCGTAACCTTCATATCTGTCAGATTTTTTCCATAGTTCAGCTGATTGAATAGTAGGCATAAGCATTTCTATAGAACCAGCTAAGTTTTGTTCTTTTCTCACTACTTTTTCTATATTTTTCATTACTTTCAGACCAATTGGAAGCCAATTGTAAATCCCAGCAGAAGCTTGTCTTATAAGACCTGCTCTGAGCATTAATTTATGAGAAATTATTTTTGCTTCAGAGGGTTCTTCCCTGATGGTTGGTATAAAATATCTAGATAGCCTCATACTCAGTAAGTTATTATATTAAATATTTAATATCTATATAAAAATTAATCTATGAATAAAGATTTGAAGGAAAATAAATTATAATAATTTAGTAAAATTATTATAAGCAGCAAAAATAAAGTAGAAACAGTCGTTATAAAAAATTTAAGTAATATTCTTGGCTATGCTTGTGCACTAGCTGGTGTATGTTCATTTATATCCTCATTTTTTTCAGCAGGCTGATTGCCAAATGGCAATATTATAAAAAAAACAGGCCACCAAATAATTAAAAAAATAATTAATATTTCAAACCATGTCATTATGCCTACTTTTGTTCTAATTCTATCAATGTACCATGGAAGTCTTTAGGATGTAAAAATATTACCTCTTTACCGTGAGCACCAATTCTTGGAATTCCATTACCTAGTATCCTATAATTATTTTTTAAAAGAATATCTATAGATTCTTTTATTGAATCTACCTCGTAACATATATGATGTATTCCTCCTAATTTATTGTTATTAATAAACTTTTCTATAGGGGCTTCTTTGCCTAAAGGTTCTAATAGCTCTATATTAACATTAGGTAGGCTTACAAATGCTGTAGTTACTCCATGCTCCTTTAATCTCAAAGGTTTTGATACTCTTGCTCTAAATATATTTTTATATACACTGATTGCATTTCTTAGGTTCGGAACCGCAATAGCTACATGGTTCAATCTTCCAATCATATATGTCTTCTCCTTATGTATTACAAAGTAATTATATTAATAATTGCTAAAGGATCTTTACCAAATAAAGATTTATTATATTTTTTACTAACTTTACGTATTGCCTCTAATACTTCATTTTTATTCTTTTTACTAATTGGTATATAACTACTTAGGCGCTCATGGATATATAAACTAAATTTATCTTCTAGCTTTTTTAATTCAGAATCAACTACTCCCAAATAATCAACTTTAGGAAAAGAATATAAATTTCCTGTATCATCTACTATTATATTTATAGAAACAACTCCATTGTACATCATTTTCTTTCTTAATTTAAATATTTCTGAAGATTTAGGTAGCAAAGAAAGCCCATCTTTAGCAATTTTACCGGCAGGAAAATTTTCTATAATTTTAGCATCACTAGAAGAAATTTTTATTAAATCCCCATTCTTAGGTTCTATTACCTTCTTAACTCCCATCCCTCTAGCAAGTTTAGCATGCTCATGAATATGGATAGCCTCCCCATGAACAGGTATAGAAATTTTGGGTTTTATCCAATCGTACATTTGCTTAAGTTCATCTTTGGCCGGATGTCCTGACACATGAATATTGTTTTTATTAGGCAAAACAACTTCTACATTATTGTGCACTAATTTATTAATAAGATTTCCTATTTCTTTTTCATTTCCTGGAATAATCCTTGAAGAAAAAATGATTCTATCTTTCTTTTTAAAACTTATATGAGGATGCATATCATTAATAATTCTGTTAAGACCCCCTAGATGTTCCCCTTGAGATCCAGTGCAAATAACAAATAGTTCTTCTCTTTTTACATTCTTAAGTTCTTTTTCTTTTAAAAAGTTTATATTTTTATCAATATATCCTAATGCTTTTGCTGCATCAGTCATTCTCCACATGGATCTACCTACTAATCCAACCTTTCTATTTATTTTCCTAGCTAATTTAGTAAGGGTTAAAACCCTTTCTAAATTAGATGCAAAGGTTGTAGCAAAAATTACTCCTTTGCAATCTTTTATGCTTTCACCAAGTCCCTTTTCTAAGGATTTCTCTGACCCCGACACACCATCTACCATGGCATTTGTAGAATCACATATTATTGCATTTATTCCTTCTTTACTAATGCTTAATAATCTTTTCTTATTAACCTTACTACCTATATTAGGGGTATCATCTATTTTCCAGTCACCCGTGTGAAGTATATTCATTTTATTTATTTTAAGTAAAACAGCATTGGGTTCTAATATAGAATGACTCATGTTAATTAATTCTAATTTAAAATTTCCTATGGAAAACTTAGATTCTAAATTAACAATTCTCAAATCAACTTTATCATCTATTCGACTTTCAACTAGTCTTTGCTTAAGTAAATATGCAGAAAAAGGAGTAGCATAAACAGGGCATTTAAGATATGGCCAAAGATAATGAACGCCTCCAATATGATCTTCATGAGCATGGGTTACTAGTAATCCCTTAATATTTTTTTCATGTGATTTTAGGACAGATATATCTGGCATAAAAACATCTACTCCTGGAGTATCACTATCTTTAAATGAAACGCCGCAATCTACAATAATCCATTGATTGTCGCATCCGTAAAGATTAAAATTCATACCTATATCGCCTGCTCCACCAAGAGGTAGAAAAAAAAGATCTCCTTTCTTGGGAAGGGGCAATCTAGTCATTAAATTTATTCATTTTGTATGCTTCATATAAACCAAAAGTAGTTAAATTTTCATCTACTTTTTGTATTACCCTAGTTGCAGAAGAAAACATTAGAGCCATTCCTCCCGTTGCAATTACTTTCATCTTCTGCTTTCTTTCAATTATAATTCTATTTATAATACCCTCTATAAGACTTACATACCCCCAATAAACACCAGATTGCATAGCAGTTATTGTCGAATTTCCAATTACTTTTTTAGGCTTAGTTATAGCAATTCTAGGAAGTCTAGCGGCTGCCATATGCAGAGCCTCAAGAGATAAATTTATACCAGGAGCTATCACACCGCCCAAATAAACTCCTTTTCTATCTATAATGTCGAATGTAGTAGCAGTACCAAAATCAATAATTATTGTAGCAGAATTATATTTTTTCCAAGCTGCCAATGAGTTTACCAATCTATCCGTACCTACTTCTTCTGGATTAGAAACATTTGTTTTAATTTTTATTTTTATATCTTCACCAACTACTTTAGCCTTTGTATTAAATTTTTCTAAACACATTTTTTTTAGTTCATAAGATACGGCTGGAACTACGGTCCCTATAATTATTTCATTGATTATTATTTTATATCTTTCTTCATTGTTAATCATTGTATCAAGCCAGGAACGATACTCATCGGATGTTCTTTCAATCTTTGTTGAAATTCTCCAACTAATTATAAATTTTTGTTCATCATAGATTGAAAAAACAGTATTGGTATTCCCAACATCAATTATCAAAAATTGCATGTTTAATTTTCTCTTTCCTGAAAAATTTCACCAGAAACATAGCTATTAACAAAACCAAAAGTATTTTTAATCATAATTGCGCCTTGATCATTCACACCCTGATATCTACCTTTTATCATTTCGTTTTCCGTACGAGAGTTAAAAGTAATCATACTGCCTATTGGTATAGAATACTCAAGCCAATTTTCTTTTACAAAGGAAAAACCCTTTATTTTTACTAGTTTTTCCCAAGCATCATAGTATTTCAATAATATCTTAGCTATCTCTTCTATTTTAATTTTTTCGTTAATATATTTGTAAAGATTAGTTGTTTGACGACTTGGTATACTTGGATTGCTCAAAAGATTAATACCTATACCAACAACTAGTGATTTTATAACTGAATTGTTAGAATAACTTTCAATTAATATTCCAGATAACTTTTTATTCCCTATTAAAATATCATTAGGCCATTTTATTTGTGGTTTAACTTTAGAGTTACTTATTTCCTCTAAGGTTTTACAAACTATTAAACTAAGTACAAAAACATATAATGAATGCGGCTTTAAAGTATTATTATATTTAATAATAAAAGAAAAGTAAAAATTTCCTTTTGGAGAAACCCAACTTCTCCCATTGCTACCCCTACCTTTTGTTTGTTCTTTAGCCAAAACACCTAATTTAGAATAATTAGACATTGATGACCTTTTTTTTAATTCATCCATTGTACTAACGACTTTATCTAATACTATAATTTTCCAATGATTCTGAATAATAGTTTTATCCATCAGATTACCGAAGATACAGAATTACTAATCATTTCGACATAACTTTTAGCAAAAAGTAGAAAAGTTAGCATAAACAAGGCACTCAAAAAAACTGTAAATGACAATCTTTTATCGAAAGGAGAGGATAAACTTTCTACTAAATCATCTAGATAAATAATTTTTATAACTTTTAAATAGTAAAATGCAGATATAACACTAAATACAAGCCCTATTACTGCTAAGTATACAAATCCCGATTCAACCGTAGATAAAAATATATAAAATTTTCCTACAAATCCCCCTAAAGGGGGTATGCTTGCCATGGAAATCAAAATTATTGAAAAAGATAATGCCATGATTGGATGTGTTTTTGATAAACCAGCTAAGTCGTTGATATCATAACTTTGATTCTCATCTTTTCTCATAGCCATTATAAAAGAGAAAGCACCTATAGTCATAATTGCGTATAACGAAATAAAAACTACACTGGCAATTATTCCAGACTCAGATGCTGACATTAAACCTAAAAATGCATACCCCATATTTCCAATGGTCCCATATGCAAGAAGTCTTTTAATATTAGTTTGCCTCAATGCAGTAACAGCTCCTATACACATTGATATTATAGATATTGCTGCGATTATTTGCTGCCAAATTAATATAGCTCCACTAAAAGGTTCATTTAAAAGTCTAATTAAAACTGCCAAAGCTGCTATCTTAGGTGCCGTAACTAAAAAGGTAGTCACAGAAGTTGGAGAACCTTCATATACATCTGGCGTCCACATATGAAATGGAGCTGCTGATAATTTAAAAGCTACTCCAGACAAACTAAAAATAATACCAAAAATTAGACCAAGAGGTAGCTTGTCATAACTTGAAATGATTGCAGATATATCATTAAAATTTGTCTTACCTGTATATGCGTATATTAATGAAAAACCATAAAGAATAATTGCTGATGCTAAAGAACCTAGTATAAAATACTTTAATCCTGCTTCAGAAGCCTTGCTAGAGTCTCTTCTAATTGATACTAAAACATATAGAGATAAAGACTGCAACTCTAGCGAAACATACAAAGACATTATATTGTTTGAAGATATCATTATCAACATACCCAATACTGAAAATAAAATAAGTATTGGATATTCAAACATCATAATATTATTTTTTACTCTGTAAGAATTACTAATCATCAAAATTAGTGAAGACATTATAAGAACTATAGCTTTCATATATCTGGTAAAAGAACTATCATAATACAAAAAATTAAAAGCATAATTATTTCCTTCTATAATGAATAAAGAAAATAATGAAAGTACAAGTAAAATTACAGAAAAGGTATTGATTGCAAATGAATAATCTTTCTTAAAAGCCCCAATAAGTATCAATAATAAAACTCCCAAAAATAATATTAACTCTGGCATTATGTAGTATATATGATTGAATATGCCCATATCAATTTACCTTGATGTAAAATCTAAAATTTGGTCAAGAGGATGATTAGTTAAATCAATGAAATAACCTGGAAATACTCCTAAGACAAAAACAAAAACAGCTAACAAAGACAAAATTGAAAGCTCAATATAATTCACATCAGAAATGTTATTATTTTCATTGAATTCTTCTATTCCTAATATTACTCTTTTATAATGCCATAGCATATAGCTAGCTCCTAATACAACGACAGTAGTATCAAGTATTTCTATTGTGCTGTGCGA
>CAYRXL010000052.1:5001-11370 GCA_964428295.1 uncultured Alphaproteobacteria bacterium | reverse complement strand
TTAATGTAATTTAAATTTATTGTTGATAATAAAGTTACATATGTATCAAATTCAATAATATTATCAGCTGAAGAGTCGCACATATAGGTAGTGACCCGGGAATCATTAATATCAGTACCCTTACCGACTGGTACTGTCGCAATTGCTAATGTATCGGCTGATAATGATTGCGTTTTGATGTCAACTACAGATTTTCGGATAAATCCTGACTGGTTATCAGATATATATTTTATACCGGGTAGTGTCCCTCGATAAATAGTATTCAGTTCCGGATTAACAATCCACATTAATACAGTATCTTTAAGATAGCCGGGCGGATTGTTAATTTTAACGTTGCCTACTAGCTGAGCGTTATCAGACGCATCAATTGGTATAAACATACCGCGATAGCTTCCTGACAGTGCACTCGGTAGTTGGTCATCTTTAATCCTAAAAAAGTGAGCTGATAGCGCATTACTGTCTGAATTTATAACACTCAAATTAACAACGCTAGTATCTGTCGATGCTGCTTGTCCTGGCTTGTGAGGGTTGATTGTAAACGGAGGATAATCAATAATAAATACACCATCCGTATCTGCTACATTAACAAAAAACGGTGTAGTATTCATTTGCCATTTATTTTTAGACAATGGCATTGCAGGTATACCAGTACTAGTAAACTTCAATTCAGTACCTAAAGATGGAATTGACCTAATAGGTACAACAACATTATCTTGCTTGAGGTACGGTAGAGGTGAGTATTGTATTCCTGATCTACCTTTAATAAGTTCTCCATAATCTGGAAGCATACTTACATCTGGAGAGATATATGCTAAAATTGCTTTGTCATTTTTAGTAGTAGAATCATCTGCAAAATAAACATATGCTGTTCCTGATCTACCTCCAAATACTGTACCAGTTAACGTGTTTATTTTAGAAGTAGGTATCCTTTCAACCGTTTGCACGTAATAATCATTCTCGTCATATCTTGTGCCAAATCTATAATATAAATTCTCATTTGTAGTAGGTACTGTTGCAATCGGTTCGTATGATACTGTGTTGTTATTTGCTGTAACTGCGCTATAAAAACTCCAAGTACGGTCAACGTGTAGCCATTTTTGCTTTTTATAATTTTTTGAATCAAGCTCATTGCTATCGGACCCGCTAGCATATAAATTAAGAGTGTATCCAGTAGACGACAACATTCGATGAGGCTGATGTGAAGTGTACCTGTTAATCGTTATAGGTAAATTTGTTCGACCTTCTAACTGACCTTGATATATATAGTGCGTATTAACTACATCGGAGGTAACATGAGTAAGGCGTGCGGGTATAAAATCTGAAACAGACAACTGCTTAGTTTCTGTACTTCTACATTCAACTCCTCCGGAGGTATACCCTATTAAAGATACTGTATACATTCCTGGAATCGGATATACATGCTTTGCGGAAAGACCTCTTACGACGGTCCCGTCTCCTAAATTCCATACGAACTTATCACTCGAAACGTCGCTAGGTAGCGGGCTCTTTACTGTAAACTCGAAGGGAGTCAGCTCACACGTATAACCAGATAACGTATTACTACTAGTTAAGGCAATGTTACCAACTTTAACGCCGCCAACAACATCAAATAGAATGTCTCGTGTATTTCCGACCATTATTAGTACTCACTCATTCCAGTAGACGTTACTGCTGCAATCGCTTCTATTTTATTCAAGAATCCTGCGGGATCATCTAAGTACGGATACTGATAATTTTGTAAACTCCGGTTGGATCCAAGTATACTCACATCCTGGCTTGGGTATATTGGATTCCATACCATCAATGACAGCCCGTCAACGCTTAGTGCCGTGTCTGTTCTCACCGTCTGTAGTTTCGAAACTCCGGTAATACTAAGTAAGCTGTTAGTCAAGGTAGTAATGTCAATTGTAGATCCAAGGGTTCACCCGGCAATATAATCTTTAATTATAGTGTATGCAGAATTTTGAATCGCTTCCAGACTAGCTCCAGAGCTGGCTTCGCGGACTAGCTGTAATTTTGTTGTATCTTTAATGCTAGTTATAGCAGTTTCACCAACGGTAGTTGCTCCGAACCCCACAGACATATATACAGGATCTATAACAACAACTTCAGTTGTTAAGCTTTTTTTATCTCTCAGGGATGATATAATAGCTGATTTTTGACTAGCTGTTAAGTAATTAGTTCGTATAATTCCGGATGATAATTTTTCAACAGAGGGTACTGCATAAACGTACACATTATTAAAATCGCATGAATCTGCAAACGTTACTTGGTTGTACAAAGTATTAGGATCATTATTAGCAGCATCAAGCTCTAATGTTTCAGTTAGATATTTGAAATGTCCGTCTAAATAGTCCCAGTTATTAACAACTTTTACATCTGAAATTATATTAGAGAAATCTTGCAAGATATGTCTTTCATAATCTGTCTTGGTAACTACTCTGTGTTGGGATGAAAATACATCTGGAGCTCGTTCTCTAATATCACTTACTGATTCACCATCATAAAAATTTGTTGATGCATGAGAGTTTGATAATTCAAGCAAAGACGTTTCTGCATCTGTCATATAATTAATATTTGTATCTTTAATTATGTCAAAAATTGTTATAAATTGTACTGTGTTGTACTGCAGCAGGACAGACCCGTTAATAGCGTTAACACCTACTTCACCATCAACACCTGAGCTGTTAATATAATATACGGCAATCTGGTCCCCGGCAGTTAACCGTTTACCGCTAACGTTATCGCCAAACTTTAATTCAATCCGTCTATTTTCATTCAGACGAGCTTCAAATGATGTCGATGTTGAGTCTTCTAGATACAATGACGATACCCTTTTCCATTCAGACCATGTACCTGTAGCAGCATCTTTAACATATACGTCAATATTAAAATAATCTATTACAACATCATCACCAGGAACTAGCACAAACGTTTCAAACTTCTCTCCAATAGCTTCCATCAGAGGATACTCTTCAAATTTACCTTCATATAATAGATGCTTATTGGACGTATCTGTCAGCACTTCAGCACCTTCGACCGTTTTACTGAACATTACATCCTCTTTAAATGAGAAAAATGTACCACCAGCATCGACAAATGAATAGCGAGGAATTGTATACGTGTTTGTTGACATAGTAGCAGGCGCTTGTAATTTGAATGATAAGTTGCTAGTTTGTGAACCTACAGGCTTGTAATCCATCATCTTGACAATCCTGTTCATATTCTCATAAAGTTCAGCTTCTGTGAATAGAGTTTCAGTAGCTGTCTGATTCAAATAAAATAATAGAGTGTGATAGCTGTACGCCATAATGTCTATTAGGGATGATAGATTACTACCTTCAAAATTTTGATCGGTAAAGAACCCTTTCGCGGTCAAGCGATCTTTAATATGGGATTTTAAGCTTACTGCATCAAACGTTGCATATGCATCAGTAGGTAACGAAAAGTCTGTTAATTGTTGTTTAGCCATAACTAATTATTCTTTATATTCATTCCATCCTTATTGAGTATTCCTGTAAATGTAATATCTTGTACATTAAGGTTTGGAAATTCTAAAATAAATTGTATATTATATTGATGATTTATTATGTCTCCATCAATAAACATTTTAAGTATCTTGACCCGTGGTTCCTGCTCGCCAAGACCTTTTATAATACTTCTAGCGATTAAGTCACCAGTCTGTACTGTTATAGGGTCAAAAATATATTTACTCAAATCTAATCCTAAGTACGGATTTAATAATTTCTGACCCGGTACAGTGTTAAAGATGTTTGTTACAGATTGTATAATTGCTGCTATATCTCTTATATCTGCAATATCTGTGGTATTTAATGATTTATCAGCTGGTGCATTACCTCTAAGCTGACCTAGCTGAATATCAAGTAGTACGTCTTTAAATATATATTCCGTACCGATACGTGTCCGGTCATCTAGGTTATTTTCCGTTATCTCAGGAACTGTTGATGCAAATTCTGTTAATCTAATAGATCCCACGAAAATATTTATTCACAATAATTTCTTTTGAAGCAGTATAGTATTAGTGCTTCAAAAGATAAATAATTACACTTATGAGTAGAAAGTTTGATACTATCATTGAAAGTGTTATGCAGCGGTATCAAGGAACGAATTTCCTGGTTGGCGATCGAGTAAAATTTACCGAAAATCACACGTCACATCCATGGTTTGACGCGCTTCCCGCGGTTGCCAAAGAACGTCTAGTCGCTGTTATAGAATCCGGTAATAACATTAGAGTAACCGGTGTAACCGCAAATAGACCGTCCGGAACTCTTCCAGTTCATGCTCCGAATGTTACTGGATTAACCGTTGACATTGCTCAAGAGCAAGCTCCAGGATTGTTCGTAACTCCGTTCTCTGTACCTGATGATATTATTGTATTACAAGAAGATGGAATCAATTTAGCCGGTGATACACCGGAAGGTCAAATAAGAAAAGACGGCTCTCATATTAAACCGAAAGAAGCTTCACTAGATGATACATCAACAAGTGATTTTGCTCCGTACGGTAATACAGATGCTAAAGATTTACCTACTTCAAACACGGATCTAGGCGGTAAAGAACCTACTCCCGGTGAGTCATATACTGCTCGGTATTTAGACCAACATCCTTACTCGCGATCGCGCGGTGATGTAAGTTAATTTATGAACGATTGTACATGCTGCGATTGTTGTGACTGTGAATGCGAAAGCTGTGAATGCGGCTGCGCGTGTAAATGTCACACCGATACTGAAAATTAATTCTTTCCCATATCTGCTAGTTGAATTAGACAACTATAACAGTTGATCTCTTGGTCTACAACGAAGGCACTCCTATATAGCGCCTCAGCTATTATAACTAATCCCATTTTTTTATGATTATCAGCTACATTTGACTTGTCCAGTGAATCAAACAAAGTCTTGAGAAGCATGGGATAGTCGCTATTAAACCTTTGTTCATTTTCAATGATGTACCTTCTAACTTTAAGTACATGGCCCTTAAGCGTAAGGCCTATGATCTGTCGTGCGAACTCTTCTCCCTTACCTGTATCAATAATATTCAGTGACCCGTTTGAACAAAATTTCTGTAGCTCATTAATAATGCGTCTTAGATCCGGATAATTTCGCCTGATAAACGCTTCTAACCTATCACCCTTATCACTATCTACTACAATATTTTCACTTTGCAGAATTTTATTAACTCGTGCATTACAGCCATCTAATGGAGGAGTTAAATCTAAAGTCTGACACCTGCTCTGCAGAGCAGGAATAATTCTATGATTATAATTAGCAGTTAAAATAAACCGAGTAACAGCTGCGTGCTCTTCCATTGTATTTCGAAGAGCGCGCTGAGCATCCTGGCTCAACCCGTCACACTCATCTAAAATAATGGCCTTAATATTGCCATCAATACTTCTAGTTTGTGCGAACTGAGTAACCTTAGTTCTGATCGTATCAATTCCATTTTCATCAGACGCATTAATATACAGATACTGACAACCTAATACATCATTAACTAGAATCTTAGCAAGTGTTGTTTTTCCGACACCGGGCGGTCCAGCAAATAATAGATTAGGAATTTCACTATCATCTTTAAACTTAGATATAATGCGCTTGTTATCTTCTGATACAATTAGATCATCTAAGCGTACTGGTCGATATTTTTCTACCCAAAGGCTATCAAACATAATCAATTTCCTGAACTACCAAATCCGCTATCACCTCGTTTTGAATCTACAATTTCTCCAGCCCATTCACATTGAGGATGAATAAGAGGATATACTACAAATTGTGCAATTCTATCGCCCTTGCTCAAATAAACGTCGATATTACTAAAATTATATAACTTAACTCCTAAATCTCCACGGTAACCGTTATCAATAACACCTAAGTGTGGCTGTAGGCTATGCTTAAATCCGAGTCCAGATCTAGGCTCAATTCTAAACCAAAAACCTTCCTCAATAAATGCTAGGGTCAGCCCAACCGGTACGACCTTGCTTCCGTTAGCTGGAATCAATACACTCTCGACCGCAGCCAAATCATAGCCAGAGTCTCCCGTACCGATCTCATCATTATTAGCTTTGGGGAGCTGTGCATCTGGATGAGTTTTAATAAACTTAACTTGTGGGTTAAGTAGTAGATGTTGTCGATGAACTATGCCCATGGTGTGCCAAAATCCCAAGTCTTATTTGGGTCGCTTTTTTGTGGGTCGGCTGGATTACGATCTATCATCATATCATAAGGAAGATATTAGTTTAATAATTGACAGTTTTTTGGAAGAAATTATTGAAGAACTAAGCGATGAAAAAAATAAACTTGAAAGAACTAATCAACCAAACATCACAAAGACAAAGTTAAAAACACTGGTGGGTCG
>CAYRXL010000052.1:0-4991 GCA_964428295.1 uncultured Alphaproteobacteria bacterium | reverse complement strand
CTTATTTGGGTCGCCTTTTGGTGGTTCGGCTGGATTACGATCTTTCTGCTGATCATAAGGCCGCTGTTCGTTTAAGAGTTGTTGCCCTTCAAAATTTCCAGTATTGCTTTCAACTCTTACACCACCGTTAGTGGTAAGCCATTGTAGCAAGTCCTGAATTTTATCTGGGCCCAATGTGAATTCTTGTCCGTCAATATTAACTTTTGCCATAACACCATAATTATATGTTGTATCTGCGGAAGATCAACTAAATATTTGTACATGAGTGAAGAAAATTCGGATCCAAGCATCAATTCCCTTGTTGATCAACTAAAAGATGCTACTCTAGTTAATAATCACATCCAAAAAGATGAAGCTGCTCAAGAGCTACAAAAAGAAGACATTGAAGATTTTGTTATAAAAAATTCAAGCGAGCTTATCAATCAGAGCTTAGACGTGATGAATAATGTTAAAGACTATATAATGGCATCCGGTGATCCGGATAGCATAAGTGCTTTATCTGAACTAATTAGAGCGTCAAGTGGTGCGATTGAAAGCTTAAACAAAATCGTCATTCAAAATAAACGATCGGCAACATCCATTGCTACTAAGCAAATGGACATATCTTCTAAGCATGCTATTGAAGACAAGAAAAACGAAAATGCTTTAATAGCTGGTAGAGAGGAAATTTTCAAAAAAATATTAGATCAAGCTAAAGTGATAGACGTTGATGATTCTGCTAACTCTGATCCTGATAATTCAAAACAGGATTAAGTACATCACTATTAGTTGTCACCTTTTTAGTTGCCTTCAATACATCTTTCAAAAAGTCTACTCTAGCTAGCGAGTCTTCTACAGCCATGGTTATAATAGGAGATTTTATTTCTTGCTCATTAATAAACGTTTCCATATAGCCCACTAGCTTGTATGCTTTTCCTATAGTCTCTGCGATTGTTGTATCCAGGACACCCTGAGCTGCAATCATTCTACTCCAATGAGGGTAATCAGTCATTAAATCTTCACCATGAGGCTCGTCATTCAACTTAAACAGCCTAAGCAAGTTAGTCATATTTCTCCGGTATAAGCTTTCAGTCTTTAATGACATTTCATTTATGAGAACTTGTGTTTCTTCATCTAACTTACTATGAGCTACAGGGGTTACAGGAGAAGGTACAGTACCTAAAACCTCGAACTTATAATCTACTATCGGAATCATTGTAAAGTCAGCAAACTGAGGATTTCCTGTCATGGCTAATAATCCAATTGAGTCGCTCAGTTCAGTAAAATGATCAAGAATATCTTGCTGATCAACTCCTTGAGAATCTATCAATCCTTTGTATAACTCTCTAACTCTATAATGCGCGCGTCTAAATCTTTTGGTCCAGTACTCTAAAAATTCATGAGTCATTTTGCTTGCGCCCCATTTATCTTGTAAAGTGCTTAGCTTAGCTTTGACCAGCGCTTGCATATCTTCATCATAAGGGACCCATCTTACTTTTCCTGTCAATAAATTAACTGCTAGATATTCTTTACCTCCATCCTTAGGATCATCTGGATCTCTAGGAAGCTCTCTAACTGTAGTACCTGATGCCTGTAAATTCATTCCGCTAACCTTTT
Source organism: uncultured Alphaproteobacteria bacterium (assembly GCA_964428295.1). Lineage (GTDB taxonomy): Bacteria > Pseudomonadota > Alphaproteobacteria > TMED109 > TMED109 > CAYRXL01. The sequence continues at coordinate 3,395 of CAYRXL010000052.1, read as the reverse complement.
TTGCGGAGACAATTTCCTTGCGACCGGTAGAGTATGTAATTTCGAATTGCTTATTTCCTAATTGAGGGTCACGCGACTCAGGCCAGTTAGCTTCGTCTCTAAGCCATACTTCGTTATCCTGTAGAAGAGTGTCTAACTTTGACAAATAGGCACCTTGAGCAAATGCTTCATATACTTTTGGATTAACTCTTCCATCGCTGTAGCTAGATAAACTCCCAGCAAGAGTATCCGTTTTAAAATTTAATTTGTCGTTATTTAATTCCCAATAAAATTGTGCCTCATTATAGAAAGGATCTGACGTGTGCTTTTGCTGATTAAAAACATATGTCGCTGCAATATAATTAGCATATTCATCTACAATATTAAGAAGAGAAGTAGATGATACATGAAAATCTAAAGTGTTTGCAACATCACTATCTATTAGTAGCGTGAGCCCAGTTTTTGTTACTTTTTGTGATGCCATTACTGTAATACTCCTGTACCGGCTCTACCACCTACAAGGGCTGCATAATTTTGCTCAAGGGACCGATCCGGGTGCACACCCGACGAAATCTTTGCAATACTCTCAGGATCAACTCCAATAGGTGAATATGTATGAGGCTTCACGCATGTTATATTATTCATATACTGATTATTATCAAATAAGAACATATGAACAATATTTGTCATAAGCCATTCACCGTGTAGTATTTTTGCATATGCAGTATCTGAATCTGCTTGATCGCTAACAATGACAGAAAAGTCGCCTGCAATTCGATGAGTTGATCCTTGTGTGATAAAGCTTAAACCAGGAGTATATGCTAATGCTTTATTAAGAACCTTATTTATACCAGCTTTTAATCTCTCAGATTTATATGCTCCACTACTATATGCATTTGCTCTAATTAAATTTTCTATTTTTTCCTCATTGATTGGAAATATAGCTGTTGGCGGATCTCCTACCATTGGCTCTGCATATAACTTTTGAAATTTTTCTTTAATCTTATCGACTTGATTATTGACGCAATCAATTGCAAATTGCTTTTGAGAGGAATCGTAGCTATGAACTAATGTTGTAACTAATTCATTAACACTGTCATCCGTAGCCATGTTTAGATACTGATACGCTGTCAATCCTTGTAACTCTTGCGCAGTTGGAGTACTAGCATCAAACTCTGTCATTGTACCAGGGTCTAACTTATTCGGGCCTTTTTTAGGTGAAGCCATGGAGTGTATGTTAAACATATCAGTTACTGCTGATCCAAACATTTCTTTATTTTTATCAACTACCGCTTGAAACATATCATGATATGATTTTAGCGTCCATACATCTCTTCTTTGATCAAACCGCAATATACAATTATCTGTCTCAGCTGCACTAACATGACTGTCAAGTAATGCTTCTAAATCGTCATATGCAGTAGACTGAGTAGATGAAGTATAGAATATATCATTATGTCCCCAGTCCCAGTCCTCAGCAAAATTATTAGTAAAAGTAGGTAGCGCTGCAGTGATAAAATTTCGTATCGCTCTACCAGTCTTTGTGCTTCGAAGCCTATTACCAGTATGACTAACACTCAAGTTGCTGCTATACCGCTGCAATACTCCATGTGCAGTTGACCATTGAATATTAGATTGATGTAATGCTTGAGCACGTGCATCTCGAAGATAGTATATTTTTGTTTTCTCGTTATTGTCTCCGTGCACGTATTCATCTTCAGAATGAACAGAAAATAGATATCTCATTCTATAAATACGTGACGGGAACAGCTTTTCATCTTCTCCCTGTTCGGTAATAGGTACAATATCTATTATTACGTGATCCTTGCTGTCATCGTTAAATACATATGAATTAGTGGATATCCTTTCTTTTAATTCATTCGAGCCATGAAAGGCAAGGTTTTCAAGCATATTATCACTACTGTTAACGACTAATCGACCAGTATAAAATATGGTGTATAAATTATCATATATTACCAAACTACGGACAACTCCTGGTGGCAAGGGAATAGATCCATGCGTGTTAACGAGCGTGATATCTGTCTTATAATATTGCCCGTCAAATGATACAGCATTTTGTGGTAAATTTTTCACTATTGATCTTTTAGCCGGATCTTAATCATAGATATAATAGTCTTAACATGAGTCGGTTTTATTACTTTAATAACCGATCCCGGTTCAGGCAACTTTACAGGATTTAAAATACCGTTTGTTATACAAATTAACCACCATAACCTAATAGTGCCATATTCTAAAAAGCTTAATTGAGTCCAGGCTATTTTACCTACGACTTCTACGTATACAAATGAATCAGGATCAATATCTGGCGGCATCTTTACCGCTTTCAGTATATTGTATGCGAAATGTGTCGGATTGGACTCTGACCCGGTATTAGTCGATTCCAAATATACACTAAATATATTCTCATAACTAAAATCATTTAGATCTTCAAGCGATGCAAGCCCGTTTTGAGTTGTACCTGTTTCAAGCTTCATTTTTTCCACCTCTTGGTCACTTCGTCCTTACTACCATCTACTGTAACTGAATATAGCCCGGTAGCTTTAGTTACTGGCCCAAGTGTAGAATGGAAAGCGAGGTTTTTAGTTTCAGGTATTAAAGATTCTACAGAGATTGTAACATCCCATGCATCAGGAACTAATGTATCAATATACTCTAATTTAGGATCATGGGCCCCGTGAGAACCTACTCCTTGTTCTTTTCCTTTTACCTTCTTTTCAGCTTGTCGTGTTGAACTCTGTCCGTGTGTCTTGTTATTTGATCTTGAATATACAGGTAAAGAGTGATCTATCTTTTTGTTCCAGGTAGGCTGTGATCTATCTGGCGGGTTAACAGGTAAACCTAATTCTTTACGCATACCTGCTTCATATAACACAGGAATTCTCATTTCACGAACTGCACCTCTATTTTGTATAGAAATATTTCGAATAAATCCAAACGGAGTATAGAATACTCCAGGAATTTCAATTTCATATATAGCGGGTGGTTCAACTCTTACCTTGTTCTCGCGATTAGGTAATTGCTGATATAATAATAGGAAGATTAACTGCCAGTTTTTAGACACATCTTCGAAATTATTAGTATTCATCAATGAGAACTTAAATGTACGGCTTGGAGGGGTACCTGGAAAAGAATACATCTTAGGTTGTTCAATATATGCACCTTTTGTACCTGGAATCATCTCTATAGATTTAGCTACATCTTCGCGAAGGAAATTAGTAGCCTCGCCAATTAATCCTCCTAGTAAGCCACCGCCTTTTGCATCCGTCCATCCAGCAGACTTATCTTTCCACATAGCATCAAAATATGGAAACACATACTCAAACCCAGTTGGTAGTACGTCGTATAGTCCCCAATACGGTTTAAGGTAATGAGGGACGCTATCAGGAGCTTCTACT
>CAYRXL010000051.1:8874-11791 GCA_964428295.1 uncultured Alphaproteobacteria bacterium | reverse complement strand
AAAAGGCGATAAAAAACTATGCAACAAGTAACCATGTGCTGAATGTATTTCAATAACTTTAAATCCAACCCTTACAGCTCTTTCTGCTGCTTTTGCAAAAGCGTTTATTACATCTTTGATATCATTTTCGTCCATTGCCTTTGGGACAACCCACCCGTCAGCAACTGGAATGTCTGATGCTGCAATTGTATTCCAGGGAGCATTACCTAATTTTAAATCTTCTTCATCTAAAGGAAGTCCTCCCATCCAAGGTGTTTTAGTACCAGCTTTTCTCCCAGCATGAGCTAATTGAAAACCTGAAACACTTCCCATTTTCTCTAAAAAATTAGTTATAGGTAATAATGCATCAGCCTGCTCATCTGTCCATATACCCAAGCATCCAGGAGTAATTCTTCCTCGATCTTCTACGGCTGTAGCTTCAGCAAAAATCAAACCTGTTCTTGCTCTCGCAAAAGTACTCAAATGAGCAAACTGCCAATCGCTAGCCAAACCATTATTAGCAGAATACATACATAAAGGTGACAATACTATCCTATTAGGAATTGTTAAACCACGAATAGTAATCGGGTTAAATAATTTTATATTTGAGTCCATTCTGAGTCCACTGTAGTATTTATCTTCATTTATAAATCAATTATATAACATTAAAATGACTAATTCTATAATTCAATTATTAATTCATGAAGTTTTAACGTACTAAAAAAACAAATAAATTTTTAAAATTATATGATAACACCATGAAAAAGCATAATAACAAAAGTTACGAAAGTTGCATGAAAAATTATTGCGATGAAGGTACTAAAAACGCATTTAGTATTAACAATAGTGGAAAAATTAAATTTGATAAACATGGAAATTTGAATAAAGACATAGTTCATGCATATAATAAATATGGCTTTATATCTTTAAGTTTTTTCATGAAATCATCCATTTCGAATATCTTTAAGAATGTCATAAAACCTAAGGAACTTAAAGAACTAGATCAGATTTTCTTATTATACAGAAAAACTTACCTAGAAAAAGGTTCAAAATTAGACTCAAGTGGGAAATTAGCAATAGGAATAAAAAACAAGGCTCTAAGTTTATTTTGGTCTAAGCCGTTGGGAGATCCTCTAGGAGCTACAAAGATTGCCAATGGAAGACATCCTGTAAAAAAGACAGCACCTAAAGTCAAGAGTGGAATAAATAAACATCAAAAAATAGTATATTTGATACTTGGTCCTTTACAACATTCAAAATCCTTTTAAAGACTTTATGAACATCTCAAACTACTTTCAATAGCTGAACAAATAAATGGAAAAGACTTTGTACCATTTAATGAAGCTTTAATTATAAAAGAAGCAAGGTAAGGTGCATCAGTAGCTTTGCACCAAGATGGAACTACACATTGGAATAGCAAATCATTAGACGAAAACACCCACGGCTTCAATTATATGGTTGTAACGCAGAAAATGGATTGTGGATAATTCCACAATTTCATAAAATGGGTAAATTAGATATTAAAACCTTAATTAAAAAAGGGGAAGTGAAAGAATTCCAGATACGGTTCCACTGATATGTGATCCCGGCGATGTGGCTATAACTAACAGACAAGTTATCCATGATTCCTTCGCAAATATTAGTAAAAAATGGAGAGTCACATTTAATTTTGGATTTCATAAAAAATCATCAGTTTTAAATATTAAAGGCGGAGACATACACAGTCCGCCAACTGTATATGATGAAAACCATATATTTGAAAGATCAAAAATAATTATGTACGCTATTAACAAAAGAAAGAAATATTTTAGGAATGAAACTCCATACAAATATCATCCATTATCAAGTAGTAAAGAAGATTTTAATCTTAAAAATAATATTAGTGATTCCCTTTTTGATTATAACTTGTTGGATTTAAGTATATAGTCTACAAACATAATTAAAAATTGAATTTATTTATTTATAGTAGTATTTAAGTCTATTAAATGGCTCGATGGCAGAGTGGTTATGCAACGGATTGCAAATCCGCGTACGTCGGTTCGATTCCGGCTCGAGCCTCAAATTGATAAGAGATAATAATGTCAATAAGACCGTGTATAGTTGGCGTATCAGATGCACAACTATTTGATAGAGGGAGAGTTTTAAATGGAAGTACAATTCTTTCTATACAAAGAAGTTGTGCTAATGATGCTCTCGAACAAGCCGGACTAGATTTAAAAGACGTTGATGGACTGGCAGTTGCAGGATTATGGGGAGTTCCTGGCCCAGGCATGATGCAGCCAAATTTATTAACTGAATATTTAGGAATAAATTATCCAAAGTGGTTAGATGGAACAAATACTGGAGGGTCAGCATTTCTGTTCCATGTTAACCATGCATATGATGCAATTTTAAATGGCACCTGTGATACAGTTCTAATTTTATACGGTAGTATGCAAAAATCCCAAATAGAAAGAAGCTTTAGTGGAAGACCTGCAATTTACAGCAATCAATTTGATGTTATGGCAGGACTGCCTTTACCTGTTGGTGCTTATGCTTTAGCGGCTAATAGACATATGCATCAGTTTGGTAGTAACAGGGAAACCTTAGCTGAAATTGCTGTTTCTACAAGAGCTTGGGCGAATCTAAACCCTAATGCTGCTTTTAGAGATATTATCACTATTGAAGATGTACTAAATTCTAAACCCATATCTTCACCACTTCATAGAATGGATTGCTGTCTAGTTACCGACGGTGGTGGTGCTATACTAATAACTACTGAAGAAAAAGCAAAAGATCTAAAAACTGATCCTATATATATTTTAGGGCACGGTGAATCTGCTTCCCATTCTAGTATTAACTATATGCCTGATATGTCATTCTTAGAAGTTGCTAAATATAGTAGCGATTTAGCTTATAATATGGCAAAAACTTCTCCTAAAGACTTTGACCTGACTAT
>CAYRXL010000051.1:7712-8864 GCA_964428295.1 uncultured Alphaproteobacteria bacterium | reverse complement strand
AACTGTTCTTATGACACTGGAAGCTATAGGATTCTGTAAGCCAGGTGAAGGAAAGGACTTCGTCAAGAATCAAAGAACAGCTCCAGGAGGTAGTTTTCCACTAAATACCAACGGAGGTGGACTAAGTTACTGCCATCCAGGCATGTATGGTATTTTTACCCTGATAGAAGCCTGCAGGCAAATTTGGGGAATATGTGGAAAAAGACAAGTCAATAACGTAAATAAAGCTATTTGTCATGGAACAGGAGGAGTACTATCAAGTGCAGCAACCGTAATACTTTCAAGAGAAAAAGAATAAGGAAAAAAATATGTTTAACTTAATAATAGATACCGAATCAAAACCTTACTGGGAAGCTGCCAAAAATAATAAACTTGTAATTCAAAAATGCAAAACCACTGGCAAATATTTTTTATACTCAAGGCGTTTAAATAATATTCCAATTAAAGCAGATTTTGATTGGGTAGAGGTTTCTGGTAAAGGTAAAATATACTCATATACTATCGCATACGTTGCAGCAGGAGAATATTACAGAAATAAATTACCATATATAGTTGCATGTATAGACTTAATTGAAGGAGCTAGAATTATCACAAACCTAAAAAATAGTGATATAAAAAAAGTACAAATTGGAAAGGAAGTTGAAGTTTATTTTGAAAGTGTTTCAGAAGAAATAGTAATGCCAAGGTTTAAGATTTTATAGTTTAATTTTTTAGCTCCTCCAACTTTCTCAAATTATCAATAGCAAATTGTTTATGTTTAACATCATAGTTTATTATGTCTATTTTTATTAACTCAAGAATTATTTTCTGCTCTTCACCAACCTCTTTCTTGACTTTTTCTAACTGCACCTCATTGATTTTTGAATTCTCTATTATTTCAGTCAAGTAACTTCTAGCCAATTCATATTCGCTTTTTTCCAAATACCTTTGTCCTTCATTACCTTTAGTTAAAAAATATAATTCAATTTTTTCCATTTTAGCTAGGGAAGTCCTTACCTTAGAATAATTATATTCAAATTGCTTTTGCTGCTCATTATTATGTTAGGCTTGGTCCGGATTTCATAACGCGATGTAACCAACATGGAAATTATGGATAATTTTGAAAAAAATTTTTTATTTAATATTAATTATATTATATAATTATTATAATTA
>CAYRXL010000051.1:6893-7702 GCA_964428295.1 uncultured Alphaproteobacteria bacterium | reverse complement strand
TAGATATTTTATTTTTAGAGTTTTCAGAAATTACTCTTTTTTCTTTGTAAGCATTTCTATATAGTTCCGAACTTTTATCTAAATCTTTTTTTACTCCTAGACCTACGGCATAAGCCCACGCCAAATTAAAAATAGCTTCCTTATTATCTTTGTTTTTTGCCTGTATTAAGCAATCAATCGCTTCAGTTTGTAATTTATTTTTATTATTTTCATTTTTTAATTTTAAACTCTCTAAAATTAAATATACACCCAGATTATTTAAGCATTCTGCTGATTCATTATCTGTTCGGTCACATATCTCTTTTAAAGAAATATAACTTTCATTACTTAGTATAGATTTAATATTTTCTAAATTTTTTGAGTGTGCAGTAAAACTATATATTAAGCTAATAAAAAGAATGAAATAGATTTTTAACGATTTAACCATAAAATTAAATTTTTTCATTTAGCAGCTTTAAAGGTTTGCCTGCAACCTAATATGAGAGAATCTATATATTTATATTTATTATTTTTTATTTTTAATAGTCTTTCTGCTCTCTCTATACCTTCTTGGATATATTTTTCTTTATTAAAACTTTTGTTAAGTTTGTGTTTTACATAATCTTCAAATTTATAAAATGTTAATTTCTCATAAGTTATTTTAGAATTGTCTTTAAGTATCTCATCAAATACTAACAATGACCCATAACATTTAGAAATATTTGCATTTAAAGCTGCCGACTCTATTGAAATAGATTCAGTATTAATAAAAAATAAAATTATAATTAATATATATCTTTTATCCATTTTATCAAAGCTGCGCTAATTTC
>CAYRXL010000051.1:0-6883 GCA_964428295.1 uncultured Alphaproteobacteria bacterium | reverse complement strand
ATTTCGTTCGGAGAATCTTCTTGAATAAAATGAATCCCAGGAACTACTACCTCTTGCTGATTATTCCACTTTCTACAAAATTCTCTCTGAGATCCTGTGAGAATTGAACCAGGTTCTGCATTTATAAATAGTTTAGGAAAAGTAGATTCAGACATCCAATTTGAATAGTCTAAAACAATCTTAAAAACATCTTCTGGAAATCGATTTAAAGGTATTTGTCTAGGCCAAGTTAGGGTAGGCCTTCTGTCTTCACCTTTTTTTATAAAAGGTTTTCTATAGGATTGCATTTCTTTATCATTTAATTTTCTTATTATAGAGGCAGGTAGTATTTTTTCAATAAATACATTTTTATCTAAAATCATTTCTTCTCCTGCATCACTTCTCAAAGCTTTAAATATTTTCTTCGCATTCTTTGGAAATTCATTCCAAGTCAAAGGGCGGACAATAGCCTCCATATAAGCTATACCTATTATCTTATTTTTATTTCTAAAACACCAGTCAAAACCTAGAGCAGAACCCCAATCATGTACAACTAAAATCATCTTTTCTGTATTTATTACTCTTTTGATAAATAAGTCTAACCACTTCCTATGTTCTACAAAACTATAGCTATTTGGAGACACATTATCTAACTTATCAGACTCTCCCATTCCTATTAAGTCAGGTGCTATACATTTTCCAAAACCTGATACATTTGGAATAATATTTCTCCATAAATATGAATATGTTGGATTTCCATGTAAAAAAAGTATAGGAACACCACTACCCTCTTCACAATAGCTAATGTTCTTCTTATTTATTTCTATTTTTTTTTTAATACTTTTGTATCCTACCATTAGAGACTACCACTATATTTAGGATTTCTCTTTTCCGAAAAAGCTAACATTCCTTCTATCCCATCTGGGGAACTACCATTATCTGATATTAAGTCACCTTCCATTTTCATCTGAGTTTCTAGATCATTAGAAAAACTTTTGTTAAGTAGCTTCTTTACCGCTCCGTACGCCAAGGTAGGCCCGGAGGCAAATTCTTCTGCTAGCTTCTTTGAAACTTCCATCAATTTATTATCTTCAACTACCTTATCTATCATCCCAATATCATAAGCTTCCTGTGCAGTTAAAAGTCTATTGCTCAACATTAGTTCCTTAGCTCTTCGCATTCCAATTAATCTCGGTAGATAAAAAGTAGAACTAGCATCAGGAGATAAACCAGCCTTAGTATATGCTAATGTAAATTTTGCAGATGAAGCTGATATAACTATATCCCCTGAAATAGCTAAACTCAAACCTCCCCCTCCAGCAGTTCCATTTACTGCTACAACCACAGGTGCATTCATCTGGACCATCATAGCTATAGCACCATGCAAATAGTTAGTCATTTTTAATAAATTATTTTTTATTCGGTCTTTCTCACCTAATAAAAACTTTAGATCCCCTCCCGCACAAAAAAATTTTCCTTTTCCAGTCAAGATTAGTGCTCTTAGACTTTTATCACAGGCACAATCACAAATAGCTTCATAGAATTCTTTAGCTAAACCTAAGTTCAATGCATTAGCAAATTCAGGTCGATTCAAACTTATAGTTTTTATTGCACCATCTCTCTTTATTATTATTGTCTTTTCTTTCATTTTATGTCCTTTAATTATAATTTAAATTATATTTACCAAGGTTCAGCCCAAGGTCTAAGATCTATTTCATGACTCCAGGAACTTCTGTCTTGAAGATGTAATAAATAATATTGTTCAGCTATAGAATTCGGGTTAAGCATATTAGGCATTTTTTTTCTACGTTTTAAAAGATCTTGTCTATTTTCTCTAACAAACTTTGTATCAATAGCCCCATCTATTATAGCATGAATTACATGAATGCCCTTAGGACCTAACTCTCTTGCCAAGCACTGGGCAACTGATCTAAGTCCAAATTTTGCAGATGAAAAGGCACTATAACCGGATCTACCCATTATACTTGCAGTAGCTCCTGTAAAAATCATAGTTCCTTTTTTTCTTGGAAGCATTACTCTTGCAGCTTCTCTACCAGCTAAAAACCCTGCAAGACAGGACATCATCCATACCTTATAAAAAACTCTATAAGTAGTTTTAACTATGGGAAAATTAACGTTAGGACCTATATTAAAAACCATTATTCCTAAAGGTCCTATATTATTCTCTATATGGTTAAACAAATCTATTGTAGCTTCTTCGTTTCGTGCATCAGCACCAAATGCATAGATTGTTCCACCCAATTTAGAAATTTCTTCTCTTAAATGATTTAGTGATTCTTTTTTTCTCCTAGTTGCAACCACTGGATGTCCAACTGCAGCAAATTTTTTTGCCACTGCTCCTCCAGTAGCATCTCCTGCACCTATAACTAAGGCTACGTGCTCTTTGTTAATAGTACTTTTCATATTTGATTTTGATGACATCTTTATAAAAGAATCGCTCACTCTTATACCGTTATAATGTTATGGTTATTCTTTAACAATATCAGGAAAAAAAATTGTCATCTACACCTAAATTCTATAATAATTTAAATTTAATAAATCATGAAATTTGGAGATTGTTATGTGATGGAGTTAGAGATAGAAAATCATTTTTTCATACTCCTTCCCTAGGAACAATAAGAAAAGGAAAGGTTAAAATAAGGACATTAGTTCTGAGAGAAGCTAATAAAAAAAAACTTCTATTAAGGTTTCATTCTGATATAAGATCAAAAAAAATAGAGGATATAAAAAAAGATCAGAAAGTGTTAATTCACGGTTACAATCCTTTAAACAAAATACAATTACAGATTCAAGGAAATGCAAAAATCAACCACCACAGTAGTTTGACAAAAACTATTTGGTCTAAAATGGATACCTCTAGCAAGGCATGCTATCGCTTGAAAAATATGCCCGGATACAAGATACACTCCTTAAAAGATTCTACATATCCAGAATCAAACGATCCAGAGGAAGGATATGAAAACTTTTCTTTAATTTTTGTACAAGTGAGTCAAATCGAATGGCTTTTTCTAAGTTCCAAAGGTCATAGAAGAGCTATTTTTGAGTACTCAAGACTAAATATAAACTCTAAGTGGATAGCTCCTTAATCTTCTTTAGAGTTATCAATAAACAACATCTTTTCAATTAGCGTACATAACAAATGAACAACAATAATGTGCATTTCTTGAATATGACTGGTAGTATGTGAAGGAACAGTTATATTAATATCAGCATATTTATTTAATATTCCCCCACTCTCTCCAGTTAATCCTACTAAAAATATATCATTTTCTTTAGCATACTCTGCTGCCTTTAAAATATTTGTACTATTACCACTCGTTGAAATAGTCAATAATACATCACCTTTATGCCCTATTCCTTGAATCTGCCGAGTAAATATATGTTCAAAATTATAATCGTTACCTATTGAAGTAATTGCAGAAGTATCTGTAGTTAATGATATTGCAGGTAGAGCTCTTCTATCACTTTTAAATCTACCCACTAATTCAGCTGCTAAATGCTGAGAGTCTGCAGCAGAGCCCCCATTACCACATATCATAAGTTTCCCTCCATTATTAATACATCTAACTATTGCTTCAGATGCAGCTAGGATCGTACTTAATGAATTTTCACTGAGGTTAGATACATTCTCGATATGCTTACTAATATAAGAACTTAAAACAATGCTTAGCTGATTACTTTTCATACTTTGACTTCTTTCTTAATTAATCTTATTAATGTATATTAGATTATATAAGTTTATAAACTACTTGAAAATGAAAATAGATATAAAATATAAAAATCAAGAATTTTTAGCAATATTAGATAATGTAGACCTTACGAAATCCGAAAGAAAAACATCAGAAATAATTAAGAATTTAATAGACACTTGTGCAGTAGTAGTTATAAAGAATCAGCATCTGAATGACGAACAACAAATAGCTTTTTCTAAAAAACTTGGATCTCTGGAAAAGGCTCTTCCACATGATACTCATCAAAATATGAATCCCGAAATAAGTCGTATCTCTAATGTAAACTATAATAATGAATTGCTTTCAATCAATAGTAAAAAAGTTATATATGATAGAGGAAATAGAGCTTGGCACACAGACTCATCATACAAAATGATTCCTGCTAAATATTCAATTTTAAATGCAAGAGAAATACCTAACTCCGGTGGAGCCACTCAATTTGCTGACGCTAGATTTGCCCTAGAAAACTGGGAAAAAAAAACTAGAACCCAATCGCTGAAAACTCTTTCCGAACTACTCTGTTATCACTCAATAGTCTACTCAAGAATGCAAAACACAGGAAACATTTTTGATGATGAGTACAAGAAGAATATGCCTTTTGTAAAACAAAGACTCATTAGAATGCACCCCAAAACAAAAAGATGTGCTTTTTATGCAGGAAGCCATTGTAGTCATATCGAATCGTGGGATCTGGATGAAGGTAGAAACTTAATTAAAGTTATAAACGATTGGATAGTAAACTCAAGTCCTATTTACGTGCACAATTGGTCAGAAGGAGATCTAGTTATTTGGGATAATAGAAGGGTACTTCATAGAGGAACTGATTACGACGAAAAAAACTCAAGAAGAATTATGCACAGAACAACTGTAGTGGGTGACAAGTCTTCTTTGGAAGAAGACTTTATTTTGAAAGAAAGATTATAGTAATTCTATCGGTTAATAAAATTTAGTTTGGGAAAATTATATTCAGGAATCAGTACAGTTTTAGGTGGGGACGAACTCTGCCAAAACACATCAATCGGAATCCCCCCCCTTGGAGCAAAAAACCCAGCTATTCTAATCCATTTTGGCGAGAGACTTGCTTTGAGAGATTTTACTATTTTAAGAGTAACATCTTCATGAAAAATCCCATAATTTCTATAAGAGTTAATGTATAATTTAAAAGACTTTGATTCTACTATCCAATTATTTGGAATGTAATCTATTATTATATATGCAAAGTCTGGCTGGCGTGTTACTGGGCAAATAGATGTAAATTCTGGAACGGACAGTCTTATAACATAGGAGTTTTTATTATGAGGATTTTTAAGTTTTTCAAATTTATATCCTACAGGATTTAAAGTTTGTTTTTTTTGAACTCCCAATACTCTACTAACCTTACTCATATTTTTCTCTAAATTCAATTATACAAAATACATTTAGGTTTTTATTAATTAAAAAATCTGTATAATATAAGTTAAACTTTAACTCAGTTAGATTATAATATATACAGAGATAAATGAAATGAAAAGAAGACTATTTATAAAAGGAACCTTTGCATTATCATCCTTGTTTATCCCAGGCAGAGTTTTTGCTAACAAAAGAAATAATTCAGTGCTAAATGGCCCACTTGCTGGTAGCCTCTATTATACTTCTGAAGTTCCTGGTAGATGGAAGAATAGAGCTTCTGCCCATATACCAAGCATTGAAAAATCTAGAAACAAAATAGAAGTGCAAACTGGGCATGAAATGAGAGGTTTTGAACATTACATAGTAAAACATTCAGTATTTGATGAAAATTTTAATCTAATTTCAGAAAAATTGTTTGATCCTTCTAAAGATATACCTATCTCTAACCATGATATAACAGGAGTAAGAAACATGGTATTTGCTTTAAGTGTATGTAACAAACATGATTCCTGGTTGAATGATTTAGTATTTTAATTATATCTTATGAGTAATTGTTTTAATTTATTACACAATTTTTATTAGAAAGTTGTTAGCGATGAATAGAAAAAGTTTATTTTTATCTGAAGATGCGCACGTAGATAATAATGCTTTAAAAACCCTGCCAAATAGCAAAAAAATATACATTGAAGGTTCTAGGGAAGATATAAAAGTACCAATGAGAAAAATATCACAATCAAAAACTCCAACTGAAATGGGTGGAGAAATAAACCCTCCTATATATGTTTATGACACTTCTGGACCCTATACAGATTTGAAAACAAATATTGATATTAGAAAAGGACTCACAAAATTGCGCCTAAATTGGATAAAAGAACGTAAAGATACAGATATACTTAATAAACCTAGTAGTATATATAAAAATTTGCGAGCCAAGGATCCAAAACTTAAACAGCTAAGATTTAGTCTAAACCAAAAAACAAGAAAAGCTAAACCAGGGATGAATATTACCCAAATGCATTACGCAAAAAAGGGACTAATTACACCTGAAATGGAATTTGTAGCAATTAGAGAAAATCAAAATAGAGAAAAATATATTGAATCTCTGAAAGAACTTGGAGAAAAAGCAAACAATTTAATCAATATGATGCAAAATCAACATTTTGGAGAAAACTTCAATTCAAGCAAACAAAAGGAGATTACTCCAGAATATGTGAGAAGTGAGGTGGCAAGCGGTAGAGCAATAATTCCTGCAAATATTAACCATTCAGAAAGTGAGCCTATGATCATAGGACAAAGTTTTTTAGTTAAGATAAATGGTAATATTGGAAATTCTGCTATTACTTCTTCCATTAATGAAGAAGTAGATAAAATGACTTGGGGAATTCGATGGGGTGCAGATACTATAATGGACTTATCTACAGGAAAAAATATTCATGAGACTAGAGAATGGATTATAAGAAACTCTCCTGTACCTATTGGAACAGTACCTATTTATCAAGCACTTGAAAAGGTAAATGGGAAGGCGGAAGAATTAAATTGGGAAATTTATAGAGATACTCTAATAGAACAAGCCGAGCAAGGAGTTGATTACTTTACCATACATGCTGGTGTATTATTAAGATATATTCCTCTAACTGCTAAACGAATGACCGGTATAGTTTCCCGAGGAGGATCGATTATGGCAAAATGGTGTCTAGCACATCATAAAGAAAGTTTTCTTTACACCCACTTTGAAGAAATATGCGAAATTAGAAAAATTGTTT
>CAYRXL010000050.1:10976-11870 GCA_964428295.1 uncultured Alphaproteobacteria bacterium | reverse complement strand
CTGTATTAGCTGCATTAATTCTAAAATAAGTGCTCAATTCCATAGGACATCTTACACCTTTTGGAATGTATACAAATGATCCATCACTAAATACAGCTGAATTTAATGTTGAGTAGTAATTATCATTTACTGGCACAACAGTACCCAAATATTTTCTTACTAATTCTGGATGATCTTTAACAGCCTCAGAAAAAGAACAAAATATAATCCCTAATTCACTTAGTTTAGACTTAAATGTTGTAGCAACAGAAACACTATCAAAAACGGCATCTATTGCAACATTATGACTATTAGCAACCCCTGCAAGAAATTCTTGTTCCTTTAGAGGAATTCCTAGTTTGTCATAAGCTCTTATCAATTCGGGATCAACTTCTTGTAATGATGAAGGTTTTTTCTTATCAGACTTAGGAGCTGCATAGTAATATATATCTTGAAAATCAATTTTTCTTTGAGATAAATTTGCCCAGTCTGGAATTATATGTTCTTTTTTCTTCCAGGATTTAAATGATTTGATCCTCCAATCAAGCAACCATTTAGGCTCATTTTTTTTGCTAGAAATAAATTCAACTATTTTTTCATTAATACCCTTTGGAGCAAATTCCTGATCGATATCAGTTACAAATCCATATTTGTAGTCGGTAGTATTTTTTTTTATTAAATTTAATCTCTGATCTGAAGAATCCATGTTAATATCCCTATAAACTCTTTTCTACTCTATTAGCTTGTTTTGATTTATCTAAAAGCAAATTTGAATTGTACATGTCAGATAATTTTATTTCTGACAATGAACTAGATATAGAAGAACTTACCTTGTGCCAACTCAGACGAGACAAACAACCATCAAACAAATCACTCATAAGTTAGCTGTCCTCTTTCAGAATTTAATGTGAAGAT
>CAYRXL010000050.1:0-10966 GCA_964428295.1 uncultured Alphaproteobacteria bacterium | reverse complement strand
TCTCACCCATACAAAGAGTAAGAGCAACAGGCCCATCAATTGCCTCAATCAGATCTTTCATAGATATGTCTTTGGAAGGTTTGTCAAGTCTATAACCACCCTTAGACCCTCTTGTTGCACATATGAGGCCTGCCTTAGTCAACAGGAAAAGTAATTTATTTACTGTAGCAAGTCTAATTCCAGTTACTTTTACGATATGTGGAGCAGAAAACGTCTTCGATTGCTCTCTAGACATATAAGTTACTATAAGAACAGCATAATCTGCTAAACGACTTACTCTTATCATAAATATTACTCCCAACTAAGGAAATAGTAATGTATACCAAATTAGTCAAGTATTATTTTATTTATTTAGATCTTCATCTATAGATTTAGCAGCTTCTCTTCCTTCATGTATGGCCCAAACTACCAAAGACTGCCCTCTTCTTAAGTCTCCTGCAGCGTAAACCTTATTAATAGAGGTTTTATAGTTTTTTTCAGATGCTTTAACATTTCCCCTACTATCTAGTTTTAGTTTTAATGAGTTAATAAGTCCCTCATGTATAGGATGGATAAATCCCATAGCTAATAGCACCAGATCTGCTTTAAGAATAAAGTTAGAATTTTTAATTTCATTCATTTCATCATCTAATCTTACACAATTTAAACCTTTAACTTTGTCATTTTCACTAAAAAATGATTTTGTCAGTATGGACCAATCTCTTTTTGCACCTTCAGCTTGAGAAGAAGAAGTTCTCAACTTATGTGGCCAATAAGGCCAGATAATGCCTTTATTCTCTTTAATGGGAGGCATAGGTAAAATTTCTAATTGAGTTACTGATTTTGCCCCTTGTCTAAAAGAAGTACCAATACAATCTGAACCTGTATCTCCTCCACCTATTACTACCACATCCTTTTTATATGCACTTATAATTTTACTATTATCGTTTTCCTTTGAAACTAATTTATTCTGTTGAGGTAGAAAGTCCATCGCAAGGCATATTCCTTTAGAAAATCTTCCTGGAACATTTAATTCTCTAGCTTCTTCTGAACCACATGATAATAAAATAGCATCATAATTACTCATTAATTTTGTAACTTTAAGATCTTTCCCAACGTGCACTCTGGTTTTAAAAACCACTCCCTCTTTTTCCATTTGCTTAATTCTTCTATCTATAAGAGTTTTTTCCATCTTGAAATCAGGTATCCCATATCTCAATAAACCTCCAATTTTCATATTCTTTTCAAATACTGTTACATCATGACCATATCTAGCAAGTTGCTGTGCAGCTGCTAGTCCAGCTGGACCAGAACCTATTATGGCTATTTTTTTTCCTGTTTTGATTAATGATATCTCAGGCTTTATAAAATTTTCTTTCCAAGCCCTATCAACTATTGCGCACTCAATAGTTTTAATTGTAACTGGTTTATTATCGATATTTAGGGTACATGCTTCTTCACATGGAGCAGGACATATTCTTCCCGTAAACTCAGGAAAATTGTTCGTAGAATGTAAAACTTGTGAAGCTATTTTAAAATCATCATTATAAACCAAATCATTCCAATCAGGTATTATATTATTTACTGGACAACCAGAATGACAATAAGGAATACCACAATCCATACATCTTCCTGCCTGATTTTTAAGTTCGTCTAAACTTAAAGGCTTAACAAACTCTTTAAAATGTCTAGTCCTTTTCCCAACTGATTCATAAGTCCTATCAGTTCTTTTAAATTCTAAAAATCCTTTAATATTACCCATCTATTTTTTGTTCCTCTGTTATTTGTTTTTGCAAATATTATAATTTCTAATTTCTCATATTTTCCAATGCCAGTTTATAATCCGTTGGAAGTACTAGCTTAAATTTTGATAAAGAAACCTTCCAATTTTTTAGTATGCTTAGAGCTTTTTTGCTATTCGTATATCTAAAATGTCTTCTAACCATAATGTTTATCCTATCAGCGTGATGGGAAAGCATATCTTCGGACACTAGGTTTATATCCATATTTTCATCGCCCATTAATTTCTCATCCCTTATACTTTCAAGCTCTACTAAAGAACTATTACACCTATCTTTAAAATCATCCTTATCATCGTATACATAAGCCAATCCTCCAGACATTCCAGCAGCAAAATTTCTTCCTGTATTACCTATACAAATAACAACACCTCCAGTCATATATTCACATCCATGGTCGCCTAAACCCTCTACTACTGCCCAGGCACCAGAATTCCTAACTGCAAACCTCTCACCTGCTTCTCCTCTAAAATAACATTCTCCTGCTACTGCTCCATACAAAACAGTATTTCCTATTATAATACTTTCTTCTGGTATAATTTTACTATTGACAGCTGGATAAATAATTATTTTCCCTCCTGAAAGACCTTTCCCCACATAGTCATTTGCTTCTCCACAAAGTTCAAAAGTTACACCTTTTGAAGTAAAAGCTCCAAAAGATTGTCCTGCAGTACCCTGCATTCTTACAACTATGAAATCATCTTTTAGTCCATCATGTCCATATTTTTCAGCTATAAACCCAGATAACATAGCTCCTGTTGTTCTATCAGTATTTTTAATTCTTGTTTCCAAAGTAATATTTTTTCTAGAAAGAACAGCTTCCTTTACAGATCTAATTAACTTCTGATCTAATACATCAATTAACATATGATCTTGTTTTTCAGTATTATATATAGATACATTCTTCTTAAACTTAGGTCTGTAAAAAAGTCTTTTAAAGTCTAGCCCTTCTATTTTATTGTTATTTTTTTCTTTTAAACCTACTAGTTTATCAGCCCTCCCTATAATATCATTAAACCTCCTAAAGCCCATTTCTGACATTAATACTCTTACTTCTTCAGCAATAAAAAAGAAATACCTTATAACGTGTTCTGGCTTACCATTAAATCTTTTTCGCAAAATTGGATCCTGTGTTGCTATGCCTACAGGGCAAGTATTCAAATGACATTTTCGCATCATAATACAACCCAAAGTTATTAGGGGGGCAGTTGAGAAACCAAATTCATCTGCTCCGAGCAATGCACCTATGACAACATCTCTACCAGTCCTAAAACCACCATCTACCTGTAATGAAACCCTACCCCTCAAATCATTCATGACTAATGTTTGTTGCGTTTCAGCTAATCCTATTTCCCATGGAGATCCCGCATGCTTAATAGAAGTTAAAGGGCTAGCACCTGTTCCTCCTTCAAAACCAGCTATAGTGATGTGATCTGCCTTGGCCTTAACAACGCCTGCGGCTACAGTTCCTACTCCAACCTCTGAAACTAGCTTTACTGATATTCTCGCTTTAGGATTTACATTTTTTAGATCAAAAATCAATTGTGCTATATCCTCTATAGAATAAATATCATGATGAGGAGGTGGAGAGATAAGACCTACTCCAGGTGTAGAATATCTAACACTTGCGATTATTTTATCAACTTTATGCCCTGGCAACTGACCTCCCTCACCAGGTTTTGCCCCTTGTGCTATTTTTATTTGAATATCCGTACTATTAACTAAATATTCCGTTGTTACTCCAAATCTTCCAGAGGCAACCTGTTTTATTGCACTTCTCATACTATCACCATTAGCCAATACCTTATACCTGTCTCTTTCTTCTCCTCCTTCTCCCGTGTTTGATCTTCCTTTTAATCTGTTCATAGCAATAGCTAAAGTCGTATGGGCTTCCCTACTAATAGAGCCAAATGACATAGCACCAGTAGAAAATCTTTTAACTATTTCTTTTGCTTCTTCAACTTTAGTTATAGGTATAGGGTTTTTAATTTTTTTTATTTTAAATAAACTTCGTGTATTCATAAGGTCGACATTGTCCTCATTTATTCTTTTAGAATATACTCTATATTTATTTAAATCCTGGGCCCGAACAGAATGCTGTAAGTTTGCTATTGTATCAGGATTCCAAACATGTTTTTCTCCTCCCAACCTATATGCATACTCTCCTCCTACATCAAGTAAATCTGTTTTTTCAAGTTTGTTTTTATATGAACACTGATGACGATAAAAACTTTCATTTAATATTTCTTTTAGACCCAATCCTTCTATTGTCGTTGCAGTTCCTGTAAAATAGTCGTCTACAAAACTAGAATTTAAACCTATAGCATCAAAAATTTGTGCGCCAATATATGACTGATAAGTAGAAATTCCCATCTTTGACATAACTTTAAGAATACCTTTTCCAATAGCTTTAATGTAATTTTCCTCTATTTGACTAGGTTTAAGTTTAGTTTTAGCATGCTTTTCTACATCAGTTAGTGTATCCAAAGCTAAATAGGGATTAATTGCTTCTGCCCCAAACCCACCTAAAACACAAAAGTGATGAACCTCCCTGGCTTCGCCTGTTTCTGATATTAAACTACACTTAGTTCTCAATCCTTTCTTTACTAAATACTGATGTACTGCGGATAAAGATAAAACAGCCGGAATGGGAATACAATCTTTTGATGTCGATGTATCTGATATTATTATTATATTACACTTCTCGTCTTTTACTGCTTTCTCTGACTGCAAACAAAGCGACTTGATTAATTTAACAAAACAAGATTTTTTATCTTTTATGGGTATAGTAGCTTCAATTATTTTTACTCTGAAAAATTTATCATATGGCTTGTTTAGATGCTTTAAGTTATTTATCTCTTGGTTAGTTAGAATAGGACTTTCAAGTTTAATTCTAAACTCCTCATCTTTATCTAATTTTAATAAATTGGGTCTTGATCCTAGAAATGTTTTTAAACTCATTACTAGCTCTTCTCTAATAGGATCTATAGCTGGATTGGTAACTTGGGCAAAGTTTTGTTTGAAATAATTATACAGTAGTTTAGGTCTTTTTGATAAAACTGCTATGGGAGTGTCAGTTCCCATTGATCCTATTCCTTCAGCACTATTTAATATCATAGGAGCCATTAAAAACTTAATATCTTCTTGGGTGTATCCAAAAGTTCTTTGCAAATAATATTTAGAGTTTTTATTATTAATATTAGAGGTAATTTTATATTTTTTAAGATTCTCAATTCTTATTCTTGTCTTCTTAATAAGATTTTTATAGTTTTCTTTTTTAATTATATTATTTTTAGTCTTTTCATCATTAATAATTAGACCTTTATCCATGTCTACAAGCAACATTTTTCCTGGCTTTAGTCTACTTTTTACAATAATATTCTCCTCTGGTACATTCAGTACACCCATTTCAGAAGATAGTATTATTTTATTATCGTTAGTGATAAAATATCTTGCAGGCCTTAAACCATTCCTATCTAGAGTAGCTCCTATTTGTTCTCCATCTGTAAAAGCAACAGCCGCAGGACCATCCCAAGGTTCCATAAAAACTGAGGAATATTCATAAAATGCTTTTTTTTCTATATTCATTTGCCTGTTTTCTTGCCATGCTTCGGGTATCAATAACATCATTGCTTGAGATAGAGAGTAACCTCCCATTATTAAAAGTTCTAGGGCATTATCAAAACAAGCTGAGTCTGATTGACCCATTACTATAAGTGGCCATATCTTACTTATATCTTTACCAAACAACTTAGATTCCATCATGCTGCGTCTAGCAGCCATCCAATTAACATTTCCCCTTAATGTATTAATCTCACCATTGTGACATATTGACCTAAATGGCTGAGCTAAATCCCATGATGGAAAAGTATTAGTAGAAAATCTTTGATGTATTAAAGCAAAAGCACTCTCAAAACGATTATCTTGAAGATCGTTATAGAATAATCTCAGTAAATTCGATAACAACATGCCCTTATAAACAATAGTTTTGCAAGAAAAGGAGCATATATAAAATTGCTCTAGCTTTCTATTTTTTAAAGACTTTTCTCTAATACTATTGCTAATTTGCTTTCTTATAACAAAAAGTTTTCTTTCAAAGTTATTTTTTACATTATTTCTAAAAATTCCCTTCACAAAGATTTGCTTAATATAAGGAGCAGACTTTTTCATATATGAGGATAAAACTTTTTTATTTATGGGAACATTTCTCCAGCCTATAATCTGAAGGTTGTTTTTTGATATTATTTCTTCAACCACAGAGATACATTTCTCTGATACATTAGGGTCAGAAGGTAAAAAGATCATACCTACTCCATATTCACCTTTACTCGGCAAAATTATATTTTGGTTTTTAAGTTCTTCTCTGAATAAATTGTCAGGTATATGAGTTAGTATTCCTGCTCCATCTCCTACTGAAGCATCTGCTCCAACTGCCCCCCTATGCGTCAGATTCTCCACCATTTCCAAACCATCCTCTATAGTATTAAAAGATCTGGATCCATCAATGTTAGCAACAAATCCAATGCCGCAACCATCATGCTCTTTTAAGGGATTATATAACCCTTGAGCTTTAGGACGCAAAGCATGAGATTTTTTAATATGTTTGTCTTCCAATTAATACTCCCTTAATTAACCCATATGTTAGGAAAATTAATTTTAAATTTCCAGCCTTAAACTATAATTATGAAATTATCTTGTCGAAAAACTACCTAATTACAGGGCCACCTTTTTGAAAATGTATGTAACAAGAAAGTATATGCAGAAATCGATGCTAGCTCAGTATATTGTTCTGCATTCATTACAAATTCTTTTATTAGTTTTCTTGTTCTCATATTTCCCAAATCAGCAGTTATTAGTTTAGGTATATTTAAATTACGCCTTCTCTCTAGACATAGAGTATACATGGTCTTGCCAAGCGTTTCTATAACACCCTTACATTTACCCATTATAAATAAAGTCTTAGCATCTACTGGCTCAGTAAAATCCCTATCTATCCAACTACTATATTTTTTACATCCTTCATATAGCTGTTTTGCATTTGTTTCTTCACTAGCTAAGGTCAAATTACTAATAGCGTACAAAACTAAACTATAAAAAAACAAGTTTTTCATAAAAAACTCCATTAAACCTTTAATATATTGTATAAAAAATTTTAAAGCTTAACAACCTTAAGCTATTTATAACTTTTATAATTTTTTTATAAAAATTATTTTTAATTAATATTTAGTGAATATAAAATATTAATGTATAATAAGCTGGATGGTTTTTATAAAAGGATTAAATATGAAAATCTTAAATAAATTAATGCTATATATCGTTTTAACTTTTTGTATATCTATATCTCACTCTTATTCAAAAGATAAAATAGCAGCTAAGGTAATTAATTTTTCGGACATGAATAAATGGGTAAGAATAACTGATATGGTATGTAAAGAAGAACTCTATAAGGATGTCATAGAAGCAAAATCAAATTTACCTATAGAGCTTTGCAAAGATGATGAGGGTTTTGGTAAAATAGAACTATATATTAGAATTGGTTGTTCCAAAAACAAAACAATTATAAAAGAAAAAGTTCAGGCAGATGCTAAGATTGCATTTTAGTTTATTTTTTTTTATGTATTTTCCTTTCCTTGCTACTCTCACGGTCTTAATGTAAGGTACGAATTACCCATTCCATTTTATTTATTTATAATATTTTCAATACTTATTTTATTTTTGACGATATACATATCTGAAAATATAAAACTTAATCCTAAAGCTCCAATAGTAAAAAGCCTAGTAACAGATAGACTAAATTTAAACCCATTTATAAGAATATTAAATATATTTTTTTTATTTTTTCTCATCACCATAGGATTAATAGGAAATCAAAATCCTTTAAATAATTTTTTAAATGTTTTTTTTTGGGTTTGGCTCTGGGTAGGTCTTTCATACTATACTATCTTATTTGGATCTATTTGGGCAAAAATCAACCCTTGGGATTCAGGATATTATTTTATAGAAAAAATATTTAAAAATTCTAAAAATCGTAAAGTATATTTTAACCCAAAATGGATAGGAGTTTTAATTTTCTTCGCTACTATCTGGGTTGCTAATATATTTCCTGAAAGAGAATCTCCACAATTTCTTTCTTTTTCACTTCTATTTTATTCTGCTATTACTTGGTTGGGCATGTACTATTACGGAAGAGAGAAGTGGCTGAATTCTGCAGAAATATTTACTATATTCTTTAGTTTGCTATCACAATTGTCAATTTTAAAGAGGGATGCATCGAACAAAATACTAAAGTTGAATATGCCAGGAAAAAATTTAGTTGTATTTAATGGTCATGTATCAGAATCAATTTTTATAATTCTTTTATTAGCTGGTATCACATATGACGGGTTAATTGAAACAGAATTCTGGAATAGTAATATAGAACTACTAAATTTATACATATTTAAAAATAACTATATTCTGATTAATTCTTTAGGTTTAATTATAATATTTTTTTTAATATTTTCAGTATTTTTAATTACTTGCGTATTTGTAAAAATCAAAATCAAAGAACCGATAGGAATATTTAAACTTTTTAATCTATTTTCCACTATATTAATTCCCATTGCAGCATCATATTATATAGCGCACTATTTTTACTTTTTAACTATAGCAGGACAGCTAGGGATAAAACTATTATCTGATCCTTTTGGGTGGAGATGGAATTTATTTGGCACATCAGATATGCCAATTAAATTAGGCGTCATTAGTGTTGAAACTAACTGGTTTATTGTTTTAGTGAGTGTAATTGTAGGACATGTGATTTCTATATTGCATACTCAAATAATAGCTAATTCATATTTTAAAAACTATAAAAACATTAACACTTTCCACAAGCCATTTTCTTATTTGATGATTGTTTATACGGTATTTAGTATTTGGATATTATCTCAACCAATTACTAAATAGATCTTAATTTTACTGGTTTCCATTGTTAATATGTCCAGCCGAATTATACCAATTAGGAAGGAGCGTGATTGAGTTAATAGTTAAACCATTATTCTTAAATGTATCTATGCTATCAACCACTTCATAGTTTTCTAGGTTTACTACCGTAATAGACCCATCATTTATACCTGGTATATTTAATAATCCATTTTGCACAAAGGCAATTTTCTCATCTCGAGTTATAGCAACGTGGTGAGCTCCTCCACTGGCATCAATATCTTTAATTAACCTTGGTTTATCCAAGCCTTTAGTTATATCAAAAACATGTAACTTTCCAGGATCTGCAGATGTAATGAGAGCTTTATTTAAAAGTCTATCAAAATATATCTCAAGTGGCATAATAGCATTTGACAACTTTTTAAAATCATAAACCTCCTTGGCAATAAAATCACTTGATTTATAATCCCATTTCAACAACCATAAGCTACTATCCATCATAGTTGTAGCGTATGCACTTGGTGGATCAACTTTTGGAACAAACACCACTTCCACTGGAGCATTTGAGCTACCTCTAGTAATTAAAATACTTTTTAAATGAGTGCCGGATGATGCCTCTATTACCTCAATGGTTTTTCCCGCATTACTCATATCTGGAGACACACAACTCGCTACTAAAATTCTATCTATTCTTTCGTCCAATGAAATACCATGAGGAAAAGTATTAGGCATCATAATAGTTTTAATAACAGTATCAGATACGGCATTACCCTCAATTACTCTTTCTGACCCCATACATGTAAGCCACCATCTTTCATTGTTATTTGAAAAGATTATGTTCTCTTGAACTAAACATCCTGGAACATATACAGGTTTCATTCGGAGTATATTATCATTCATATTTATAACATGAAGATATTCTCCTTCTAAAGAAGTGATATAAGCCTTAGACAAATCTTGATTATAAAAAATGTGATGTGTTACTAACTGATTGCTTACTGGGATTGTTAGAAGTATTTTTCCATAATTCACTTCATTTTTATCAAGTTCTATAATAGAAATTCCCTCTTCTCTATTTTTGTCATATCCTAATTTAAGACTCTCGAGAGAATCACGAGCCTTTGTTTCCCAATTTAGAATTGCCAGCATTTCCGCATGAACACTATTTATAAAAAAAATAGGTAATATAAAGATTAACCTGATAATCATAAGCTAAGCATTAATCTGGTACATTATCAATTCCAGAACTACCCCAAGGGTTACACCTAAGTACTCTTTTTATTGCTAAATATGTACCTTTAATAGCTCCATGCCTACTTATTGCAACTTCTGCATACGAAGAACAGTTGGGATAAAATCTGCAATTTTGACCAAGAATAGGCGAAATAAAAAAAGAATAAATTTTAATAGTATATATAAAAGCTAATTTAGTCATCTCTGTAAGGTACTTTCACCTCCTCCATAATTAATTTCACAGCATCTTTGGTTTCAATTGTCTCTTGTTTCTCTTTAGCTAATCTTCTAATTGTAATTTTTTTCTTCTCTACTTCTTTTATCCCAATTATTAATAAAATAGGTATCTTTGCCTTGCTATGCTCTCTAATTTTATAGCTTATTTTTTCATTTCTTATATCTTTTTCTACTCTAATATTTGCTTTTATTAACAACTCAAATACTTCTTGTGCATAATCATCTGATTCTGAAGTTATTGTTGCTAACACAACTTGTGTGGGGGACAACCACAAAGGAAGCCTTCCCGAATAATGTTCAAGTAGTATTCCTGTAAAACGTTCTAATGATCCAAATAAGGCCCTATGTATCATTACGGGTCTATGTTTTTGTCCATCTGATCCAACATAATAAGCTTGCAATCTCTCAGGCAAGTTTAAATCTATCTGAACGGTTCCACACTGCCAATCTCTACCTATAGCGTCTCTTAAAACAAATTCTAATTTAGGTCCATAAAAGGCTCCGTCTCCTTGGTTAAGAGTGTACGAAACACTCATCTTATCTAATGTAGAAATGAGGGCATTCTCTGCTTTGGTCCATATTGCATCACTTCCAACTCTCTTGAGAGGTCTATCAGAATACTTTATTCTAATATCATCAAAACCAAAATCTTTGTAGATGCTTAATATTAAATTA
Source organism: uncultured Alphaproteobacteria bacterium (assembly GCA_964428295.1). GTDB lineage: Bacteria > Pseudomonadota > Alphaproteobacteria > TMED109 > TMED109 > CAYRXL01. Next base: position 122 of record CAYRXL010000050.1, on the reverse strand, counting down.
CAAACAGAAGCACACTCCTCTGTAATTTGTTCTTCTGTGCAGAAAATATGAGCATCATCCTGAGTAAAAGCTCTTACTCTCATAAGTCCATGCAATGCTCCAGATGGCTCGTATCTATGAAC
>CAYRXL010000049.1:9842-11973 GCA_964428295.1 uncultured Alphaproteobacteria bacterium | reverse complement strand
GTCGGTGCGGCAGGATTTGAACCTACGACCCCTAGTCCCCCAGACTAGTGCGCTACCAGGCTGCGCCACGCACCGCTATCATTAATTGTTGAATTATTATTATATAGTTCTAACTACTTTTTCAATAAAGAACTAATTTTATTTAAAGCAACCTTATCATCTTCATTATACGAAATAGTAGCATAAAAATTTCCATTTTTATCTAATAGATAAATCGATGCAGTGTGGTCAATGGAGTATTGACCATTATCCATATGAACAAATTCTCTATATACATTAAATTTATTTAAAAGCTTCTCAATATTCAAGGATGTACCTGTAATACCCACTATTTTATCATTAAAATTAATCATGTAAGAACTTAGTTTCTCAACTGTATCTCTATCGGGATCTAGCGTTATGAAATAAAACTTGTAATAACTAGACTTGTTACCAATGTTCTTAACTATTCTAGATAGTTTATACAAAGTATTAGGACAAACGTCAGGACAATGAGTAAAACCAAATAACACTAAAATAGGATAACCTAGAAAATCTGATTTACTAAGCCTATCTCCTCGATGACTTAATAGCGTAGTATAATCAAAATTTTCATTAAGTATATTCTTGGTTTCATTGTTAGCATTTTGATTATTATAAAAATCATTATACAGCATTACCCATATCAAAAGAGATACCAGTATAAGAAGAGAGAAAAATAATTTCTTTTTCATTATTCAGCACAAAATTATTTATAAATTGCGCGACAAACTACTCTTAATATCTGTCAGGTTTTTCTTCAAGGATTTCAGTCTTCTTAAGAAAGTTTTATCAATCTTCATATTACCTTCTTTTCTTGCAACTTTAACTCCTGAACTATTAAGATTCTTCTGAACTCCCTTAATAGTAAGACCTTCTTCATATAGCAATTTTTTAATTTTTCTTAACAAGTCTATATCTTCTTTTCTGTAGTATCTTCTACCTCCTGATCTTTTTAGAGGTTTTATTTGAGAAAATCTCTTTTCCCAGAATCTCAGCACATGAGGTTCTATCTCAAGTTCTTCAGAAACTTCTCCTATAGTTCTATATGCGTCTATTTTTTTCATATAACTAAATCAAAAAACTAATTATTTGAATTTATCTTTTGTCTTAATCTTGTTGATGACTTAAAGGTAACAACTTTTCTAGAAGATATTTTAGCTTCTATTCCTGTTTTAGGGTTTCTGCCTACTCTTTCTTTTTTTGATCTAATCTTAAATGTTCCCAAAGAAGATATCTTTACATCTTTACCAATTAACAATTGATTAGATATATTGGATAAAACAAAGTCTATAAAACGTTTTGCTTCTTCCTTAGAAAAACCCAGCTTCAGATTTATTGAATCTGATATATTTTGTTTTGTTAATGTCCTGTTTTTCATAGCTAAGACCTCAAAATGAAAATTAACAAATTTTCAACAACAATTCAATTTTTCATCAATTAACCAATATTTTTTGTTGTTAATTCATTTAATCCATTCATTATTTTTTCTGCTGCCCCTTCCTTTATCATATCAGAGGCAATATCCACAGCTGATGCAAAACCTAAATTATCTGTACCACCATGGCTTTTTACTACCACACCATTCAAACCTAGAAATAGTGCTCCATTTCTTTTTCTAGCATCTAGCTTATCCCTTAAAGTTAAAAAAGAAGGTTTAAGTGCTAAATAAAACATTTTACCCAAAATAGAATCATTTAACAAAGATTTAATATAATCACTACATAAATAAGCTATACCTTCTGCAGTTTTCAGGGCTATATTTCCTCCATATCCATCAGCAACTACAAAGTCTACAAATCCTCTGGTAATTTTATCACCTTCTATATAGCCTTTAAAATCCTTTGCAATGTGACTTTTCTTTAGAATATCAGAAGCTTCTTGAATATAGCTTTTTCCTTTTTCATTCTCAGTCCCTACATTTAAAAGTGCTATGCGAGGAGATTTATAGCCTAAAATTACCTTTGCAAATACAGATCCCATCACAGCAAATTGAACTAAATTTTCTGAAGAACACTCCAGGTTAGCACCTAAATCTAGCATAACAAATTCACCATTTTTATGTGGCAAGACAGCTGCCATAGCAGGTCTACTTATTCCTTTAATCATTCTC
>CAYRXL010000049.1:7710-9832 GCA_964428295.1 uncultured Alphaproteobacteria bacterium | reverse complement strand
TGTGAAGCTCCCAAAGAAACATCCTGTATTGCCATACCCATACTTGTAGATTGTCTCTTACGTAATGCTTGAGAAGGTTTTTCATCTGGAAGGACAACATCAGGGGAATCAACTACAACTGATATCTTTTTAAGCTCATGCTTAGTTGAAAGCAACTCTTCTAATAGTATTTTATTTCCAAAAAATTTAAAATACAAACTAGGATTTCTCTCTCTACTTATATCTACTCCAGATATTATAGACTCAGGCCCTTTGTCACTACCCATTGCATCTATAGCTATTGTAGTTTTAATGTCCATACTAAATTTTAGTTGGTTTCTTTCGTTTCTTTATCACTAACTTGAGACTCTATAACGTCTCTAGAATCGTAATAATTACAATACAAACACATTTGGTGAGAGAGTTTAGGTTCTCCACAGTTAGGACACTCTAATATATTTGTTTTTTTTAAGGCGTCATGAGATCTTCTTTTTCCTCTACGAGAAGGTGTGACTTTCTTCTTAGGTACTGCCATTGTTTCTTCCTAGTTAAAAAAATAAAGTTAGAACAAAAAAATGCTACAAATTCAAGTGTTTTTTATATATTTTTTTTAAATACTAATAATACAAGTTTATTTACACTTTTCATTAAAAAAATATTTTTTTGGGTTAGGAAAGTACATTTTCTCAACTATAACTTCGTCATAATTAATAGACCCAAATTTATTTATATTCAATGAATCTTTAAAGTATCTAACCATTTGATTGACTAAGTGTTCTTTGATGATCGGTACTGTCCCATATAGATTTCGTTTTAAAACATTTCCTATCTCTTCATCTCCTTTATTGGCAGCGAAATCATAAGCCTTTATTCTGCCTCTATAAGCTTCCGACATTTGATATATTTTTTTTCCAATTTTCAAATCTCCTACTCCTAATTCTCTTAAGTTTGAGTCAAAATCGTTAAACATTATGTCTAGTACAGATTTAAGAACCTCTGAATTCTTTAATCCTACTTTTCTAAAACCATAATATAAGAAAAAGTAGTGGAGAAGAATATTTTCAAATCTTCCATCTAAACTATCTGGAATTCCAGCACAAATATAAAATTCTTCCTTTCTAGCATGTTCAACTAAAATAGAATACAATTTTACGCTTTTTTTATTTATTTTCTTTTCATTACTAAACTTAAAATTAAAAATATTTTTTATTATCAATGTAGTATTTATCCTTTTTCTTTAATAGAATTAAATATATAAACTAATTTAGAAACTTTTGTAAATTATGAAAAAACTTTTAAAAAAATATATATCTTTTATTTCTGCTATGTTGGGAATATGTATTCTAATTGCATGCTCACCTAAAATCTCTCATCATGGTATTGTCTTAAAAAAAGATTTTAAAAAAATACTCAGTAACAAAAATATAAGTAAACCAGAAATTATGCAAATTTTAGGCACTCCATCCATAGAAGGAACTTTCTCAGAAAATACTTGGTATTATATAACACAAAAAAATGAAGAATTTGCTTATCATGATGTAAAGAAAGTTGACCACTTAGTAATAAAAATTAGATTTGATAAAAATGATAAAATAAAATATGTAAGAACTTACAATGCAGGTGATGGAAGAAATATAAAAATCACAAAAAATGAAACGCCTGCAGTTCAAGGAAGTACATATAACCTATTTAGACAATTAATAGGAAACTTAGGGAAATATAACCCTCCCCAATAAGAAAGACTAATAAAGCTATTGCGAAAGTATAGCCAAAAGCAATAAAGCCACTATATTTGTAATTTTAATCATAGGATTAACAGCAGGACCAGCTGTATCTTTATACGGATCGCCCACAGTATCACCAGTTACAGCTGCCTTATGTGCATCAGATCCTTTTCCTCCATGATTTCCATCTTCTATATACTTTTTTGCATTATCCCATGCACCACCACCTGCCGTCATACTTATAGCTACGAACAATCCTGTTACTATAACTCCTAGCAACATTGCGCCTAAAGAAGTAAAAGCATCAGACCTAGAAGATATAAATTCTATAAAAAAATAAAATGCAATCGGAGCTAAAACAGGCAATAATGAAGGTACTATCATTTCTCTTATTGCAGATTTAGTTAACAAATCGACCG
>CAYRXL010000049.1:0-7680 GCA_964428295.1 uncultured Alphaproteobacteria bacterium | reverse complement strand
TGGTTTCTTTTTACCTTTCATAATATCATCAGATTCAGAAAACTGTCTTCTTACCTCAATAACAACCGCCCCAGCAGCTCTTCCTACTGCCGTCATAGAAAGTGCACCAAATAAGAAAGGTAAAAGTCCACCAAATATTAATCCTACAATCACAAATGGATTTTCAAGAGAAAAGTCTAAAGTAATGTCTTCAAAATATTTATATTTTGAAGAATTAGATATAAAATATTCTAAATCATGTCTATAAGCTCCAAATAATACCAATGCACCAAGGCCAGCTGAACCTATTGCATAGCCTTTAGTAACTGCTTTAGTGGTATTGCCCACTGCATCGAGGTTATCTGTAGTTTTTCTAACATTCTCAGGTAACTCTGCCATCTCCGCTATACCTCCAGCATTGTCAGTAACAGGACCATAAGCATCTAATGCTACAACCATTCCTGCAAGAGCCAACATACTAGTAACAGATATAGCAATGCCAAATAATCCAGCTAAGTTATTAGAAACTATAATTGCAGCGCATATTATAAGAGCAGGAACAGCCGTTGCTTCCATAGAAATAGCTAGGCCTTGAATAACATTGGTTGCATGTCCTGTATTTGACGCATCTGCAACTGACTTTACTGGTCTAAAATTAGTAGAGGTATAATATTCCGTTACCCATATAAATAAAGCAGTTACAACTAAACCAACTATAGTACAAAAGAATAGATCATACCCTGAAAAGTTTTTACTAAATTCAGTGGTAAAGTTACTCTCAAATCCTATAAAATTTCCGATTAATATCCACATTCCAATGATAGATAGGACAGCAGACATAATAAATCCCTTGTATAGGGCCCTCATTACTGAACCTGATGAATCTAGTTTGACAAAAAAACTACCAGCTACAGCCCCAAAAATACAAACACCTCCTATCGCTAATGGCAAAATCATAAGTTGATTTTGAGCAGTACCTACAAAAAATATTGATGCTAATACCATTGTTGCCTCTACAGTAACTGCATATGATTCAAAAAGGTCTGCTGCCATACCTGCACAATCACCTACATTGTCTCCAACATTATCTGCAATAACAGCAGGATTTCGAGGGGCATCTTCAGGGATACCAGCCTCTACTTTACCTACAAGATCTGCACCGACATCGGCACCCTTAGTGAATATACCCCCTCCAAGCCTAGCAAAAATAGAAATTAAGGAAGCTCCAAAGCCTAGTGCTACAAGGGGATCTATTAATTCTCTACCACTTGCTCCTATATATAGTAATACTTTATAAGTAACCGTTACAGAAAGCAGAGCTAATCCTGCAACCAACATCCCAGTAACTGCACCCGATTTAAAAGCTATACTTAATCCCTCTGCCAACCCTTTTCTCGCAGCTTCAGCAGTTCTAACATTAGCTCTTACCGATACATTCATACCTATAAATCCAGTAAGTCCTGATAGTATTGCACCAACCGCAAAGCTAATTGAGACTTTAATCCCTAAAGCGATAGTTACAATAATAAATATCACTAAACCTACAAAACCTATAGTAATATACTGACGCTTTAAGTAAGCTGATGCCCCTTCTTGAATTGCACCTGATATCTCTATCATTTTCTTAGTTCCCTGACTTGCAGACAAAACTGATTTAGCTGTCAGATATCCATATATTATAGCTACTAATCCTGAAATAATTGAAAAATATAGTACTAAGTTCATATTTACTTCCTAAATTGTTAAATTCTTTAGTTAAAAATTAAATAATAAATATTAAGTTCTGTACAATGCCAGATGATTTCTCAATATGCAACAAACAAATTAAATGAAAATTAATTTCTAAAAGTGTTTAAAGCCCTTACTTAATTTAATATTATCAAATAAAATATTGGATTTTTTAGTGAATTCTCCAACAACAGAAATTTTGGTTTTTAAGTTTTTAGCAACCGTCTTAGCTTTAACTATTTTACTTTTAGGAATTGCAAAAGCAATTTCATAATCATCACCACCCACCACATAGTCTTGAATTTTTTTTTCTCCTCTCTTTAATAACTCTAGGCCACTTTTAGATAAAGGTATTTTTAGAGAATTTATTTTTAACCCACAATTTGATGCCGCTGCCATATGCCCAACGTCAGCTATCAATCCATCTGATATATCTATACAAGCGTTAGCTATATATTTCAGTTTATAACTTAATTGGTAATTAGGTACTGGTGTCAAAAACCTTTTTATAACAGATTTTCTTTCCAAGTTATTAATTTTTTTATACTTTTTTTGTAAGCATTCAAGTCCTATCATACCATCACCTATATTACCAGTAACTACTAATAGATCTCCCGGCTTAGCACCCTTCCTCGTCAATACTTTACCATCAGATGCTTTCCCAACAACAGTAACTGACAAACATAAATTACCATCATATGCTACAGTGTCTCCACCAGCTAAATGCAATGAAGACAATTTTAACCCCAAAGATACTCCTTTTCGAATTTTTTTTAAAATACTACCATTTATTGGCTTAGGAATAGAAATAGATATAAACAAACAGATTGGTTCAGCAGCCATAGCTACTAAATCCGTAGCTGCAGTCAAAATAGCTCTGGTCGATGCCTTTGATATATCTAATTCCAAAGGACAATGAGTACCAAGTACAAAATTATCAACACTTATTACTATTTTAGTATCTTTTGATAATTTAAGAACTGCAGCATCATCATTTAAATTTAATGCCCCAGCAAAACCCTTTGTTAAAGGAGATAAATACCTCTTAATAAACTTAAATTCATTCATACTTTTCATCATCATTAATTTTCTTTGGCAAATTATCTAAAAATCCATTAACAAATCCAACTTGAGTATTATCAAAAAAATTAGAAGCTATAGACACATATTCATCTAGAACAATTTCTTTAGGAATACTATCCATATATAAAAGTTCATATATCCCTAATTCTAGCAAAGCATACATTGTTGGATCTATTCTTTTTAGCTTCCAGTTTTTATTTAATCCTTTAGATATTATGTCTTTAATGATTTCTTTTTTGTTAAAAACTCCATAAACAATTAATTTAAAAAATTTAATATCCACTGTTTCTTTTTTTCCAGAGTTCCTAGTCTCCTTAAAATGAAAAGAAGAAAAGTCGTCCATAACCTTACTTAGGGTGTCTGTTGTAAAATTTAGTTGAAAAGTCGCTTGAACCGCTGCCATTCTAGCGTTTGTTCTAGACCTCATTTTATATTTTTATCTTTATAATTTTTTAATATTTTCAACTGAGATAGACATGCCTCAGTAGATGCTTTTCCTTTTCCTATTTTACTATCAGTGGTTTTTGCCCTAGCTAAAGCTTGCTCTAAATTCTCAACAGTAATAATTCCATAACCTATAGCCAAACCACTTAATGACAAGTTCATGATAGCTCTAGCACTTTCTCCACATATATAATCATAATGACTAGTTTCTCCTCTGACAACACATCCTAAAGCAACGAATCCCTCGTAGAAATTTGTTGCAACGCTAATTACAGAAGGAATTTCAAATACTCCATTTACCAATTCTAATTTATAGTTGAACTTCTCTTTATCCAAAACGCTTTTTGAATCTTTTATAAGAATATTTGTTATTTCAGGGTAATAATTACTTGCAACTATAAGAATTTTATTTTTCACTTAAACACCCTCTATATCCTGATATTCAACTATTTTAAGGTCAAACCCCTCCAAACCTACGATAGATTTTTGAACCTTAGATAATAAAATCATTTCTCTTACACCCAAATCTCGTAATATTTGTGCTCCAACACCATGCTCTTTAAAATCTGTTGATTTTTTTTCAGTTTTTGCAAGTAATTTTGTCAAAATATTAGAGGCATTGGCATCCCTTATTATAACTATAACGCCTTTACCTCTATTGTTTATTTCTATCATTGCTTTTTCTATAATACTAGGATTACCTGATGGATTTTTTTTAGTTTTTGCTTTAAATATATCTGATATATAATCTACAGACTGCACTCTTACAGCTACTGGATTAGAATCTATATTTCCTTTTACAATTGCTAAATGCTCTACAGATTCTACTATATTTGAATATATGTATAGGTTAAATTCTCCTGCAAACTCAGTCCTAATAGTATCTTTGTAAACTTTTTTGACTATAGGGTCATTTTTTACTCTCCACCTAATGAGATCTTCTATAGTTGCAATTTTTAAGTTATGATTTCTACAGAATATTTTTAAATCTTTCAATCTAGCCATAGTTCCGTCATCATTCATAATCTCACATATAACAGCTGAAGCATTTAAGCCTGCTAATCTAGATATATCAACTGCAGCTTCTGTATGGCCAGCTCTCCTAAGCACTCCACCATCTCTAGCTATTAAAGGAAAAACATGACCAGGTGTTCTTATGTCATTTTTATTTTTAGTATTATCAATAGCTACTTGAATAGTTTTTGCTCTATCTGCTGCAGATATACCTGTAGTAACCCCATCAACAGCTTCAATAGAAACTGTAAACGCAGTATCAAATTCTCCTGGATTTCTTCTATTCATAGGGTCAAGTTCTAATTTTTTAGCTCTTTCTGCTGTTAAAGCTAAACAGACCAAACCTCTCCCATATTTGGTCATAAAGTTTATTATATCTGGAGTCACCATTTGTGCAGGAATTACTAAATCTCCTTCATTTTCTCTTCCCTCATCATCTATTAAAACAAACATTTTTCCGTTCCTAGCATCTTTAACTATCTCTTCAATGCTAGAAAATTTAAAATTATTTTCATCTTTTACATGTTTATTCAAAATCTTTCCAATATTTAATAGAGTTTAACTTTTAACATATCTAGCTAGCATATCTATTTCTATATTAGCAAAATTTCCTGATTTTATTAATCCCAGTGTAGTATTTATAACTGTATGGGGTACTATATTAACAAAAAAAGAATTTTTTGATACATCGTTCACCGTTAAAGAAACACCATCTATAGCAACAGACCCTTTGGGACAAATGTATTTATAGATATTTTTAGAAACAGAAAATTCTAATAATACTGATCCCTTTAGTTTTTTTCTATATTCTAATTTTATTTTTTCATCTACATGCCCATACACAAAGTGCCCTCCCAATTCATCTCCCACCTTTAGAGACTTTTCTAAGTTTATTTTTTCTCCAATCTTCCATTTTTCAGCCGTCGTTTTTTTCAAAGTTTCTTCTGAAATATCTACTCTAAAATAATTTTCTCCCTTGTTAATAACTGTTAAGCATATTCCTGAACACATTATTGAACTGCCCAATTCTATATCTGTTAGTTTCATATTTGTTTCAACTTCAACAGAGAATTTATTTTTACCATTCAAAGAACGAATATGACCAAAATGAGTTGTAATACCAGTAAACATAAAATCATCAATATCCAATATAAAAGTTAATATTTAAAAATCAAACTATCCTGTTATCTATCCAGACTTCAAAAGTATCCGGTTGCAAATCCATCTTGTTAATTAATTTAAACTTACCCACCTCATGTGTTTTAGAAAACATAGGCAATCCACCTAATCCTATTATTTTTGGCGACCTATAAATCATAATTTCGTCTACTAAATTAGCTTCTAAAAACGATGAATAAATTTCTGCGCCTCCTTCAACCAAAATTCTTGACAAACCTTTTCTAGCCAACTTAGTTAGAATTTGATTTAAATCTAGTCTTTTGTTTGAATTGGATTCAAGCTCTACAACTTCTACACCTAACTTTTCTAGTTGTTTTTTTTTTGATGATTGTTTTTTTTGCTTTGTAAAAATTATTAATGGATGTTTTTTTACACTATTCACTAATCTGCTATCGATACTTATAGAAAGATTGCTGTCAAGAACAATTCTTCTTAGTGTATTTTTATTAAAACCAGGAATTCTAACAGTAAGTAAAGGATCATCTATTATTGCAGTTTTAGAACCAATTAAAATAGCATCGAACATGCTTCTCATTAAATGAACATGTTTTCTAGCATAAGAGCCAGTTATCCAACTATTATCATTTCTCTCATCAAAAGTAATTTTTCCATCTAACGAACAAGCAATTTTTAAAGATACCATTGGTCTATGGTAGTTCATTCTAAACGCATGTCCCAAATTTAAATATTTAGCATTTTCAACTCCTATATGATTGATAACCTCTATATTATTATTCTTAAGAATCTTAATTCCTCTTCCACTTACTTTTGGATTGGGGTCTTTCATTGGAATGACTACTTTTTTAATTCCTGCCTTAATTATCAAATCCGTACAGGGAGGGGTTTTTCCAAAATGCGAACATGGTTCTAATGTTATATATGCAGTCGAACCCCTTGCTTTAGACCCTGCATTTTTAATTGCATTAAATTCTGCATGAGGAGTTCCTCCTACTGATGTCCAAGATCTAGATATTACCTCTCCTTTTTTAACTATTATGCATCCTACTGAAGGATTAGGCGATGTAAGACCTAGTCCTCTCTTAGCCAAAAACAAGGCAGAATCCATCCATAATTTATCTGAAATGTTACTCGTCTTCTTGACCTTTCATTCCTCCAACAAAGGCTTCGAAATCTCTTGCTTCTCTAAAGTTTCTGTAAACAGAAGCGAATCTTACATAAGCCACCTTGTCTATCTGAGATAAAGAATCCATAACTAACACCCCTATCATGGATGAAGGTATCTCTTGTTCTCCAGAGCCTTCCAACCTTCGAACAATACCACTAATCATTCTTTCTACTCTATCCGGGTTAACTGACCTTTTTCTTAAAGCAGTTAAAACTGAATTTGCTAATTTATCTCTATTAAAAGGTGTTCTTACTCCATTTTTCTTTATTACTGTCAAATCTCTTAACTGAATTCTTTCAAAAGAAGTAAATCTTGATCCACAGTTAGAACAGGATCTTCTCCTTCTGATCACCGAGTTATCTTCTGTAGGTCTTGAATCTTTCACTTGTGTTTCTAAATGACCACAAAATGGGCATTTCATAAAGTTTTTCCTTTCAATCTAATACTTAAAAAATTCTCACTCATAAAGAGGAAATTTATTACAAAGGTCTAAAATTTTCTTTCTAACTTCATTTTCTACCTTAGAGTTTTTATCCTTGTTTACTCTTAATCCTTCAATAACTACACTAATTAAATCTCCAATAAATTCAAATTCCTTTTCCTTAAAACCTCTTGTAGTACCCGCTGCAGATCCTATCCTAATTCCTGATGTTATAAAAGGAGACTGAGGATCAAAAGGAACAGAATTTTTATTACAAGTTATTCCAGATAAATCAAGGCTTTTCTCGGCTTCCTTACCAGTTACTCCCTTTGATCTTAAATCAATTAAAACCATGTGACAATCAGTACCACCTGATACCACTTTAAAACCTTTGTTTTCTAGCGTCATCGCAATAGTCTTGGAGTTTCGTATGGTCTGTTTTGAGTATTCTTTAAAATCATTTTTTAGAGCTTCATAGAAAGCTGCAGCTTTAGCTGCTATAACATGCATTAAGGGACCTCCTTGCAATCCAGGAAATACTGCTTTATCAATTAGCTTCCCTATATCTTTGTTATTACCTAAAATTATTCCGCCTCTCGGACCTCTAAGTGTCTTGTGCGTTGTTGATGTACAAACATCTGCATATGGAAGAGGATCAGGATAACATTTAGAAGCAATTAATCCTGCATAATGGGCCATATCTACC
>CAYRXL010000048.1:0-12412 GCA_964428295.1 uncultured Alphaproteobacteria bacterium | reverse complement strand
GAGTTTTTCAACGATTCTGATAATAAGACGACTGATCCGGTATTACGTCCTGAAGTGACTAGGGTTGTGCGTAATTGGATGGAATCTGTCGTGGAGACGGATTCGGTATTTGGCTTTCAAAAAATTGATGGCTATCGGATTGGCGGAAAAACAGGGACTACACAAAACCAATCAGAAGCATGGAACATGAAACTGATCTCACATGATCAACTTTTGGGTTACGGTGGAATCGGAGAGGGAATGGCGATTCAAGAATCTAACGATGGCCGACGAATTATGTGGCTTGCCCACGAAGCCCCTCCGAAAAATTTTACAGCAGTGGACATTAGTGATGTTCGAAATCCCAAGGTAATTTGTCAGACTGAGTTACCCCATAAGAATGTCCGGTCAAATTCCCTTGATCTGTGCGGTGACCTCATGGCAGTTGCCTATCAAACAATGGGTCCAAGCGGAGTTGCGGAACCGGGGCTTGGGTTGAAACCTGCCGGGATAGAATTGTTTGCCATCAGCAACCCAGAATCACCTCAGAGTATTTCGTTCTTCGATTGCTCGGGGCCCGCCTCTATGGGTGTCCACCAGTTATGGTTTGTTGATGGAAATCATGTGCATTTCTCTGGCGGCTCAGATGATTTCATCCCGACTCATCCACTGGATTGTCAGTTCTATCGATGCATCGACGTGCGCAATCCAACCCAACCGGTAGAAGTCTGTCGTTGGTGGTTTCCGGGCACACGCAAGGGCGATGATAGTCCACCACCGCCAAGGCACCCGAAGTTCGATTCGGGGTTTCGCGCCCATAACACCAACGTCTATCCTGAGCGTCCTGACCGGGTTTACCTGGGTTATCTGGATGGTGGCACGATCATTCTGGATATCGCCGATATGACTCGACCAAAATTGCTGAGTCACTGGAATCCACATCCGCCTTTTCCGGGTTTTACGCATACAGTGCTTCCGCTGTTTGATCGTGACCTCATCCTTGTGACCGATGAATGTGTCCGCGATAACGGTGAAGACTGGCCAAAACTTACCTGGGTGGTTGACGCTCGCGACGAAACGAATTTAGTACCAATCAGCACATTTCCGATGCCTCCGGTGGATGAATTTGCAATCCGTGGAGGACGATTTGGTGCACATAATCTGCATGAGAATCGGCCAGGCCCCGCTTTTCGGTCAAGCGAAATTATATTTGGTGCTTACTTCAACGCCGGAGTACGCGTGCACGACATCAGGGACCCTTTTCGGCCTGAGGAGATTGCCTATTACATACCCGAGGCACCTCATGGCTCCCGCGCCCCATCCGCACAGATTAATGATGTTTACGTCGACGAAAACCAGTTAATTTATGCGGTCGACCGATTTTCCGGCGGACTCTATGTCTTGGAATTGACTATTTAATCATGCGCACAGCAGCGTTACCTTCGTTATCAGGAATCAGCATCGTGCGTTCTATTTTCAATCTGTAATGGCGCATCATAGGGTCCCGATGGAAAAGGCTCACCGATCCAATAACGAAGTAACGATATCGGCAGGTAGTCCTTCAATCTAGTCTGGTCCGGCCTCCTCACTGCACAAGCCGGTATGTAGCAGACGTCAACACCATTTTCGCGCAACCGATGTGCATATGTTCTCTGTTTTTTAGTCTGTGTTTCTGTACCGACCATGAAAATAGCGACGAGTTTTTCACCCGTCCAGAAAACAAAATCTATCGGGATAAACGTATTCTGCGATGGTGGCACAGTCACCCCCTCAGGCGCGTGCAGCCATGCCCGCGGTAAGGGGGCAAAAGCAGACAACATCCAGTCCCGATACTGATAGAAGCCGCCATATCCTTCGAGTCGCTCCTCGAGCTCCACGCGATGCTCTTCAACCACTTCCTCAATCAGGTGAAAATAGGAACTCAGGAAAAGTCTTGGTAAACGTGCCCACAAATCACATAACGATTGTGCTCTCTGGTGGATGAACTGTATCGGTGATAACGGAGTTTGAGGCGCTGCAACGGAGTATCGATCAGAGAATGAATAATCGATGTTGTTGAGCCGAAGTGCGCTACTCGCAGCGTTTTCGATGAGTACATGCGGAACCCGGCAGTGGAACGCAGTCCCACCATCAGGTTTTTGCTCAACTGCTAACGTACTTGCAAATAGCCGTGACGTGGCATAAACAATTATCCATTGAAATCCGCCATTTGAGTAGTTGATCATCGTAAGCCGTCAAATGAACTTTTTGTGAAATGCTCTGGGAAGAATACCAATGACAATGAACATAGGGTTAGTGGGGCTAGGCATGATGGGATCCGCATTTGCCAATAATCTGATCTCCCAAGGGCACCGCGTTTCCGGTTTTGACGTCGAGCCAAACCAAAATCGTTCGTTATCTGGACATGGCGGTATAGCACTGTCCTGCGCAACTGAGGTCGCAGAGGCGACTGAATTTATCATTACTTCATTGCCGAGCGACGAAGCCCTGCTTGAGGCGCTTGATGGAACACAAGGATTACTCGCACGACCGAGGCCGGGACAGATTATCATCGAAACAAGCACACTATCGCTGAAAGCCAAGGAACAGGCTCGCGAAATCGCCAATTCCAAAGCGGTGACGATGCTTGACTGTCCTGTCAGTGGCACCAGCGCGCAGGCTGTACAACGTGATCTGGCAATTTATGCCAGCGGTAACGCCAATGCGTTAGAGAAGTGCCACGACCTGTTTGGTGCAATTGCCCGTTCGGTCCACTTTGTCGGTGCGTTTGGTAACGGTACACGAATGAAATTCATTGCTAATTTACTCGTCGCGATTCACAACTTGTCTGCTGCCGAGGCCTTTGTACTGGGACAAAAGTCCGGTCTGGATCCAAAACAGGTCTATGAAGTCATCAAAGACGGAGCAGGCACTTCCAGAATGTTCGAAGTACGCGGCCCAATGATGGCTGAAAAACGTTATGACGAGCCGACCATGCGTGTGGACTTATGGCAGAAAGACCTGCGATTGATATCTGAATATGTACGCGCAGTCGATTGCCCGACACCTCTGTTCCTGTCCTCGGTACCCTATTACACGGCCGCCCAAGCAGCAGGATGGGGCAACAAGGACACTGCATCGGTATGTGCAATCCTGGAACAACTCGCCAATTTGGAAAACTGAGAAAAATGCTATCAAATGTTGGAGAAGCCTGATCAACCTACCCGGGTTTTTGGCTGTCGCGGAACAACTCACTACACACGCTCGACCTGACCGGACTCAAAAGATCGACTTATTGCTTCCAACACTGCCACATTGGCAACCAGCTCCTCTTCTGAAACCGGGTATGCGCCTATCCCCTTGACCGCATCGGCAAAACACTCAAGATTTGCAACGACGGCATCTACGTTTGCAAAGTCCTCAGACCAGCACTTATCGCATTCAGTTCGAACCGACAGTTGCGCGCTGTGATCGGGATCATCGGGATGAGCGCTATCGATGACTTGCGCCCATCCTTTGGTGCCAAACACGTGGTAGCGCATGTAAAAAGGAGTCACCATCAAAGCACTAAGAAAACCCGTCATGCCGGATTTGAAACGTGCCTGGACACAAACGACATCCCCCGTCGGGATTTGAGTCACACGCTGGGCACGGTGGGCGAAGACACTATCCGGAATACCAAACATATGGATCCAGGAATCCGTCAGGTGAACGCCCATCCCGGTGAACGCGACAGCTGGGCCATGTTCAGGTGATGCGCGCCAGTCATCCGTAGCCAGCCCGGCTAATTTATTATGACTGAATGCCGCCTCTACATGAAGAATAGTTCCCAGATCGCCATTGTCCACTAGATTCTTCACCGCAAGCATGGCTGGCTCGAAACGGCGCTCATGCCCGATTCCAAGAACCACATTCGCGTTGTGGCATGTCTTGACCATGTGCTCGGCACTGGCTCTGGTCAGTGCAAGCGGCTTCTCACAAAACACATGCTTACCTGCGTGAGCGCTTAACTTTACCTGTTCCTCGTGTAACGCATGTGGCGTAGTGAGAATGATTGCATCGATGTCGGATCGCTCGGTAGCGATAGCCAACTCGCCAACCAATTCGAGTTTGTGTTTTCTCGAAAAATCCTGCGCTGAATCCAACGACACTTCTACAGCCAGTACGATGTTGAGATTACTCGTTTGCCTGGATGCAAAACGTTCGACAATATGCCGGCCCCACCAACCCAATCCAACCACTGCAGCTCTGACCACTGTTAATTCGCTCCAACTGACATTTTATTCACCAACCGCAGTGTTCACTGCAGGCATTACCTTGTTGGCCATCAGCTCCATCGAGTTTATCGCCAAACGCCTGTCCATCCAGTCGTGTCCTGCGTATAACAATGTGCCGAACGCCCCTGTCTGATCGCGAAATGCGAGCAACTGATCAGTAACATTTTCGGGTGTACCGCAGATCACCAACTGGCGAACGATGGTATCAAGATCAAGACTGTCATCCGACTGATCCTTGTCGGTCTTAAATAGGTCAGCACGGCCGGCCGCCTTCAACTTGGTGAACAGCGATCGATAATAAAAATAATAGGGGCCTTCTTTGCTTAAGGCATAGCGCCGAGCCGTTGCATCGTCGTCTGCAACGAAGACACTTTTGGCGACCCGCCAATTAGACGGATCCGGCGTTCGATCACCGACAATACAGCCCTCTTCGTATTGAGGCCAGTGGGTCCTGACCCATTGCGGTTGCAGAAAGTTTGCCGATATTGGATCCCAACCACGCGCGGCCGCCGCCGCAACTCCTTTGGAAAACGGGGCAACTGCGGTAACCACGATCGGCGGATGCGGCTTCTGGAACGGCTTGAGAATCGTGCCCTGGCCTATGTTCGGTATCGCGCTACGCTCGGTACTCACGTTCCAGAACTCACCTTTCAGGTTATAGGGGCCCTCTCCGGTCCAGATTGCGATCATCTGATTAGCACATTCGAGAAACATCGCAGTGCGATTTCTGTCGAGGTTTTCAAAAGCTTCGGCATCGGACAGCAAGCCACCTGGGCTGATGCCCAAAAGAAACCGACCTCGCGCCATGTGATCTACCATGGCAACTTCTGCTGCTAGTTTGGCCGGGTGGTGGCTTGGAAGATTTACCGTACCGGTTCCAAGCTTGATATTCGTAGTCGCTTCAAGCACCCATGCTACGAAAATAAGGGACGAAGTGATGTTTTCAGCCAGATCAGTCACGTGCTCACCAAAAAACCCTTCGATGAAACCCAATTGATCTGCAAGTACAGCCAACTCACGGTCCTCGCGCAATGTTTCCGCATAGCTGCGTTGCGGAGGGTGAATTGGCATGGTGAAGAAGCCTAGTTTCATTGCAGACCAACCACGGCAATCAACAATACATAACCGTTTTCAATACCAAGCCTCATCTGCGTGGCGTCCATTGCTCGGGGCACCTGACAGGCTGAATACTAGACCTAGCAATCTGAGCAATACCTGGGTCAACCGCCTCGCAAGTCCGCTGGTGACATCAGTCGCATCGCCATATCGTCAGCGACCGATCGCGATCATATGCCGGCGCGCCAATTTCGCAATCACTGCACGCAAAGTCTGATCCGTCAATAATCCAAAACCACCGAGCAGTACAAACCCGACGAACATATCCAGCGGTTCCAGAATATTGGTACTTTGCATAATCAGGAAACCAATTCCTTCCTGTGCTGCCAACATTTCGGATGCAACAATGCCAGTGAACGCAAAGCCCAACGCAATTCGCAAACCGATCAGAATGTATGGCCAAGCCGATGGCAACACGATGCGCAGAAAAATGGCCCATTTGTCCGCACCCAGACATTCCGCCGCCCGCACTCGGATTGTCGGCGTCGCAGAGACTCCAGCCGCAGTATTAAGGATCATCACAATCGTCGTCGCATAGGAAATAAGAAAATACTTGCCTAATTCTCCAATCCCAAAGAACGAGATCACGACGGGAACCATCGCAACCGGGGGAACGTTTCGAAAAAACTCGATTGGCGGTGTAAGTATGTCTCGAGTGACTCGAGTTGCTCCCATGACCATTCCCAGCATCAGCCCTACAGTGCAACCAAGAACATAGCCAATTGATATGCGTCGGAAACTCGCTGTGATGTGTACAAAAAGTTCTTTTGATTCGATCATTGCCCCAAATTGGCCCAGGACGTCCAAAGGTTTGGGGACGATCACTTCCGAAAAAATTGTTCCACTGGAAGCCCACCAGACCCCTATTACGAGGAGCATTGACAAACTGATCCGTCCAATCTTTGCTAGGATCATCACGGCGTTCCCACATCAGAGTTCAACGTCATCATGTAACGGGACATCAATTTATCGAGGGCGAAACGAATCAGCCGATCGGTTCCAACTCCTATCATTCCGAGCAGGAATATTCCAGCAAACATTTGTGCGGGGAGAAACATGTTTCGACTTTGCATAATCATGAATCCAACGCCTTCGTCGGCAGCTATCATTTCTGCAGCCACCACACCCATAAAGGCAAAACCGAGAGCGATTCGAAGGCCTGTTACGACATACGGCCATGCCGATGGCACCACGATGCGAAAGAAAATGTCCATTTGACTGGCACCTAAACACATTGCCGCCCGAATTCTGATCTGCGGTGTGCCTCCTACCCCGCCGGCAGTATTAAAAATACCTGGAATGATGGTGCTATAAACGAAGACTGCGTACATGCTGCCTTCATCCAGCCCGACCAGATTGATAGCCAACGGTACGATGGCAACAGGAGTAATATTGCGCACAAACTGTAATGGTGGTTCCAGCAATTCCTCGGCGATTCGATACAGTCCGATGATCGTCCCCAGTCCAATCCCTAATACCGCACCAACAACATAGCCGACGACAACCCGCCGCCCGCTTGCCCATATGTGCTCGAAAAGTTCGCCCGTGCCTGTGATTTCCCAAAGTGTCAAAGCGACCTGGTTGGGTGGAGGTACTATCATCGGGTTGAAATACACATATGTGCTTATCCACCACACACCAATGAATCCGGCGGCGGACAACGCAATGGTAAATAGGCGCTGATGATTCACGACATGCGCGCCCTCTGAACCTCTTCGTCTATCAATCCCTCAATGGTCTTGTGCATCGCGGCAAAATCACTATTGGAAGTCAACCGAGGTTCCTCAAGATCTATGACAAAAAATTCCCGAATGGTGGCGTTGGGACCAGACGACATGACAGCAAGGTGTGTGCTGAGAAGTAATGCCTCAAATATATCGTGGGTAATGTAAAGAATGGTCTTTCCGGTTTCTCTCCAGATCTTGCGAAATTCGGCTTGCAGGTAGCGTTTGGTTATCGCATCCAGCGCCGCAAAAGGTTCATCCATCAAAAGAATTTCGGGATCATTAGCCAACGCTCGTGCGATCTGTACCCGCTGCTTCATACCGCCTGATAGCTCGAACGGAAACTTGCCTCGGTCATCCGCCAAACCGACGAGTTCAAGGTACTTTTCGCATCGCTCTTGCCGCAGTGTGGCATCAGCTTTAGCCATCTTGAGGCCAAATTCAACGTTCTCCCAAACGTTTAACCAAGGAAACAGGGCATTACCAACATCTTGAAAAATAACCGTCCTATCGGTACCGGGGCTCTCGATCGCTTCCGTGTCCAATAATGCAGCCCCTTTAGTGGGTGTCTCAAAGCCGGCGGCGATGTTGAGTAGCGTTGACTTTCCACAACCACTCGGACCCAGCAAGGTAAAAAAACTACCGCCCTCGACTTCCATTGTGATGTCCCGTAAGACCTCGACGATTCCGCCCTCGGCCCTGGGAAACTGCATACTGACATTGTCAAACTTGAGATTTCTCAATTAAATCTCCTCGTGCGATTTGGTCTGAACGATATTTCTCGAAACTCCGACAAGGCATCTGTGAACACGTTACAGAATACCCGCCGTCGTTTCAACGACTCCACCATGTAAGCCTTATCTATTTACCGGTTTAGGTGTATATCCATAAGTGTCGGATCACTCGACACGGCAACTTCTGTTTCTATCAAAGCGCCACATCCTGGACAAGAAAATTCCCGGAACTCGACATTTTCGTCGATAAACTGAAATGGATCACCGATCAGGGGATTTGCCGCTGAAATTGGCCGTTTCTCTTGGTTACACCCCGATTTGTAATTTTCTGACGCAGATCCAAGTGCGTTGTCACACTCCTTACAGACCCAATATTCACCATCCTGATCGCTGGCAAGCGCCAGCAGTTCGGTAACATCGAGCACTCGCTTTCCATTACGTCGCTCCACTTTTTTGCCACAACGATGGAGACGCTCAGATCTAATTCGTTCGCGTTTCATAACAGTTCTTTCACGATCGACACGGTTCGTTTCAGGATTCATCACAGCCCCGTAAATTGTTTCTGCCGCATGTTGTGTGATGGCGAACTCATCGAGATCTCTGTCTATATCCCCACAATCTCGATTCATAGGATCACCAAAACCTCCTCCTGCGCACCATCGGACGGCATAAACGTCGACTGGTAATTGTTCGAAATTCTGTTCGCGAAGTCCAAGAGCGACCTCGGTGCCATTGACTTTCGAGGCATCGTCGGGGATTGTATTTTGTGAAAAACTGTCAAGGACATCACTGTTAGTGATAAATCGATATTGGTTAGTGGCTGCAGGGTACCCTGCCATCAATCCGGGGGAAGTAGGAGTTGCATTCCCCGATGACAGCGTATCGTGAACAATGCGATCTGTGTTATGCGGAATAAAGCAACTTTCTGCCGACAAACCACCGCGGAATTTTCCCGCGCCCCCTGAATCAGAGATTTCCTTACGGTAGAGAAATAGAACAGCAAAACACTGCACGGAATGAACAACGTTAGGTAGCTGGAAAATAGATATGCATGCCTGTCCTCCCTAATTTATTCCATCTGCGTGAGTAAAAGCACCAATTGCACCACCGATAGGATCGACCAGGATATATCCAAATTGCTCATTCCACTGATCTACCCCGCGAAAAATAGTAGCCGGCCACTGACTGGTCCCACCAATGCAAAAAATATCTTTGCGCAACTCCGGATCTGGATAAAGCATTTTCGAGATGGCGTTATAGGCAGGGTAAAGTGAAATTTCCATTGCCTGGATCGGTGCAGTAGAAACCGACGCGGGAAAATTTGCACAGTTAAATGTCCCCGGAGACGGATTGAACTCGACATGCCTGAGGGCTCCACCAACAGCAAAATTCTGATCCCAGCACAGGAGTTCATTCAAAGCCACCATAACGGACCCCCGCCAACCCGAGTAGGTTGCATTCATTGCGCCGTCCTGAGCGGCAGTACCATCGTTCTCAAATATTAATTTACGCCCTTTCTTACGCACCGTGAACATGACTCGATGCGTACGGCGGTCTCCAGGTCGACAAGCTTCAACGTAGGTGCGCTCTTGCCATTGACCATCTGGCAAGCGATCAAGTTTATTGAGAAATGCCGATTCTGCATTGTCAATGATGCGTTTCATGACGCCTTTAACTGTACCTGAACCATAACGCTGCACGAGTTCCAGTAACCGTTTCCGTGCGGTTGCATTTCCGGCCATCTGTGCACGAAAGTCCAAAGCCACCATTTGTGGTTTTCGTGAAGCGCGGAGATAAACTTCCTCTATATCGTTGCGGATCACATCTTTCTCAATGATCTTGACCGGAGGAATCAGAATACCCTCTTCAAAAGCGTTCTCGGCTGCCGGACAGAAACTACTTGGCGTAATACCACCAACGTCGTACTGATGAAGACAGTTGGTGACCCAACAAAACAGCTCACCTTTCCAGAATACCGGACACATCAACATAACATCCTGCTGATGAGCAGCACCCACCCATGGATCGTTAGCAAGAAACATATCGCCTTCTTCAATGCCGGGGTTTTCACTTCGATTCTCCAGCGTCCATTTCACCTGCGTGTCGGTTACACCCGACATGTACTGCATATACGGTCCAAAGTAGACAAACTCTGCATCCTCCGTAAGGATCGAAGGATTGAGATCTAACGCGTACATTGCCACTGGCGAACCAGAAATGCGTTGTATCGTCGCCCCATGTTCCTCGTTAATGTGCCAAAGATTATGTCGAATAACTTCGTAAGTGATCGGATCGACCTCTTCGGGCCAATCGGTATGCAGTTTCAGTCGATCAGATATTTGTAACTTTGACTGAGGAATGTAGGGAAAAACTTTTCCGTCAAAGACGGTATCTGTCATGTCACTTACGCGCTGCATTTAGGTTCTCATCCAATTGATCAGTGAATTCTGCTCGACTGTACGTCTATTGCGAGATTGGCAAACCGATCAACCTCCAGGGTCTGATCTGGCCGGACTACTACGGTCGTTGTATCCAATTCCACGATGGCGGGACCGACCAACTGATTGCCGGGCTTTAGCAAATTTCCGTCATAAACAGGAGTTTCTTGATGATGTCCCATCTCTGACCAATAGACCTTGCGGCTCGCTCGCAGAGCTTCACTGAGTATCACGCCTGATTCCATCTCATGGGTAACAACTTTTGGTTTTGCTGTTTCGGCAATGGCGCGACATCGCAAGGCCACCAACTCGAGCCGCCCACCTGGAAGCGAAGCGCCCTGACCATACAGTTGCTCATAGCGCCGGACAAAACGTTCATTGAGTTGATCCAGCTGTTCCGCATCAATCTGTCCCCGATCAAGTTCAACCTCGACTTCATTTATCTGTCCCTTATGCCGCATATCAGCAGAAAATTGAAATCTCCAGTCATCACCGGCAACTCCGTCATTTTCGAATTGATCCGTCGCCTGGCGCTGAAGCCCGGCCAGAATTCTATTGACCTGCGCCGGATCGAACGGCGACAACATGATCTCGACTTTTTCGTAGATATGCAGAACGTCTGCGGCCGCAGCCCCAAATGCACACCACACGGAAGCGGTCTCCCGTTGTGGCACGATCACCTTTTCAACGCCAAGTTCTCGAGCGAAGACGCCGGCATGGACCGGCCCCGCCCCCCCAAACGCAAATAATACAAAATCACGCGGATCGAACCCCTTCTCAATCGTTGCTTTTCGAATCAGGTCGGCCATTTGAAATTCAACGATATGCGCGATACCGGCAGCACATTCGTATAGGCCCATACCAAGACGCGCGCCTAACTCTTCGATAGACGACTGCGCAGTTTGAACATCGAGCTCGAGTGTGCCCTCGGCAAATCTGGCAGGATTCAGGTAACCGAGGACCAGATCAGCATCCGTTACTGTCGGCACGTCGCCGCCACGGCCATAACACACGGGCCCTGGTACAGCGCCAGCACTCTCCGGGCCTACGCGCATAGTCTGCGTATTATTATCAATCCAGACCTTACTGCCACCTCCACTGCCTATTGTTCGAATATCAACTTTCGGCAGGTAGTACTCATACTGGTGGACTCGACTTCGAAAAGAAAAGGCAGCCTCCCCCCCATAAATTAATCCAATATCGAAAGAAGTCCCTCCCATATCGGTAGTAATTACGTTGCTGAAGCCCATGCATGCGGCCGCGTAACGGCTCGCTGTGACGCCAGACACTGGACCTGAGTCAAGTGTAAGCAACGGTGATTGCATTGCAGTTGTCACCGGAATCGTGCCACCAGCACATTGGGTAACTTGTAAAGGGGCACGATATTCAAGATCTTCCAGCCGGTGCTCAATATTCGAGAGATAACCCGTCGTTACCGGCCCGATATAGGCATTCAAACAGACAGCTGTTGTGCGTTCGTACTCCCCCCACTTAGGTACCAATTCGTATGAGGCAGAAACAAACAGTCCAGGACTGATATCGTTGACGATTTCCTTGACCCGTTTTTCATGTCTCGGCTCAAGAAAAGACCAAAGCAGGCAAATGGCTATGGCCTCAACATCTTGTGACAGTAATTCACGAACAGCAACTTCTACTTCCTCTTCGTTGAGTGGCACAACAACGTTTCCGAAACAATCAACGCGCTCCGATACACCACGAATCAATCTCTTCGGTACTATGGGATCGGGCTTTCGACTTTCAGGAAAATGCACTACCAAGCGAACGTCTTCTCCACTCAATCCCCTCGAGCCACGCATGATATGGATAACATCGTTATGCCCCTTGGTGGTAATAAGGCCAACCCGGGCTCCCCGTCGCTGAACAATGGCATTGGTCCCCACGGTAGTTCCGTGCGACAACATCGACGTTGAACGACAAAGATCGGAAAGAGAGATTCCAATTTTTCCAGCGACCAGCTCCAGAGCGCTCAGCATCCCGAGGCAAAAGTCCTCGGGAGTCGACGGGGCTTTCGCCGAGATCAACTGGCCCTTTTCATCAACGACAGCGCAATCAGTAAACGTACCTCCGATATCGATTCCGCACAGATATGACCTCCTTGTATTCTCCTCCTCGAAACGTCCCTATTGGTCGAATTGACCCTTCCC
>CAYRXL010000047.1:0-12642 GCA_964428295.1 uncultured Alphaproteobacteria bacterium | reverse complement strand
TTTTAGATTCAATAGAAAGTTCAACAGGTATTAAAATAGATGATAAGAGGAAGAAATTAATAATAGAAGGTCCTAATGAAATAGATTTAGTTAGGTCTGGACTTGATGATACAATGAGAAATACTTATATCTCTATGTCGGAAAAATGGCACTCAGATAATATGATAAAAGATCTCAGAACTAGCGGAATGGTTCTAGCGCTTAAAAAGATTGCAGATGCATATAAGTTAATGGGAGTATAGTCTATTTAATCTGAGTTTTATGTCTAAAATAATTTTATATCCTGATATTCTATTTAATGATAATTTCGCTATTGAAAAGCCATTAGTTGGCAATAGTTATAGTCTACATGGAGTGGATGCAAAAAGCTTACATGATATAGATAAAAATATATTACAAGAAGCGGTAGCATTGGTTACAGGATTAAAACTTAAAATAGATAAATCTTTAATATCTGAATTAGATAATTGTAAAATAATAACTCGTTTGGGAGTTGGGTATGATATTATCGATGTAAAAGAATGCTTAAGGAGAGGTATTCCTGTTTGCAACGTACCTGATTATGGTACATGTGAGGTTTCTGATCATGCGTTGGCCCTCTTGCTCAATTTTGCAAGAGGTATTTCTTTTTACAACGAAAATCTAAAAGACGATATAACAAATAATTGGGATTATTCTTCAGCTGTCTCCATCACTAGATTGCAAGGAAAGAGACTTGGCATACTTGGCTTAGGTAGAATAGGAACAGCTTCTGCTTTGAGAGCTAAAGCTTTTGGAATGGAAGTAGTTTTTTATGACCCATACACAGTAGATGGCCAGGATAAAGCATTAAATATAAGAAGAGAAAAAAACCTTATTAGCTTTATTAAGGATTTAGATTTTTTGACTATCCACTGTTTGTTGAACGAAGAAACAAAAGGCCTTATTAGTCAAAAGTTACTTGAAAATTGCAAAAATAATTTGATTATTATTAATACAGCTAGAGGAGAAATAATAGATCTCAATTCTGCATATGAAGCTTTAAAAGAGAATAAAATATTTGCTCTTGGTTTAGATGTGTTTCCTATTGAACCTCCTGACCTTTCTCATCCATTGATAAGAGCATATTTAAATAAAGAAGACTGGTTAAAAGGAAGATTGATAATATCTCCACATGCTGCTTTTTATAGTCCGGATAGTCTTGTTTCATTAAGAACTAAAGCTGTCATGACCTGTATTGATTATATAGAAGGGAGAGGTGCAAATAACCAGGTGAATTAGAAATTTTAGATATTAATAGATAATTTAATAATATTAGTATAGTTTGCCGATTCGAAAAATTTTCATCACTTTGAAGACTGTCAATAGATATTAAAAAAAAAAATTGTAAAAAATCAATATGTTGTAGTGTAATTTTTATAATTAACATTATGTAGATCAATAAAATATTTCATTATTTAAATTTTGCCTTATACTCATCTCATGGAAGAAAGTACTATAAATGTTCTTAGAAGAAGTGGGACTTGGAAGAAGTATTCTTTTGAAGATTCTAGTAGTCCTCAAAATAGATCTGACAAAACTCAAATAAGTGAATCCTTAAATGTTGATAGCCTAAATGAAAATTTGGAAAAAATAGGTAAGGATATTAAACGAATGGTTATTAGTGAAAATAGTCGCAAGAGATATCAAGAAAACTCTGACCTCAATAGTGAGATGTTTAATAAAGCAGGACAAGTTGATGAAAAGATAACAAAGGTAAGTAAAAAAGATTTATTACCTTTGTTAAAGGAATTGAGTGAGTTAGCAGATAAAAGAAGTAAGCATGAAATGATAATTAAAGATATTGATAAGGATCTAGGAAAAATTGTCTCAAAAATTGAGAAGATAAAGAATCTATACCAGTTAGAAATAAATAAAATAAAAAACCATATGGAACTTTATGATACTAGCTTGCTACTTATAGAAAAAATTAAAGGGGATAGTAGCTATGACTATTAGTAATAGAGGAAAGATTATAATATTCGCAAATCCTAAAGGAGGAGTGGGTAAGAGTACAATGAGTTGTTTGCTAACGGCGATGTTAAGTTGGTCTAAAAAGTATGAAATGGTACAAATGGTGGATGCTGATCAGCAAGGAAGTGGATTGAGATTGTTAAAAAGATTAGCTCCTGACGTTCCGTGTAGTCATTATCCTATATCTTATGAGTACGATAAACTAAATATGATAATGTTAGATCAAATTATAGAAAATTTTAGGATGAGAACAAATAATATACTTATAATAGACACTCCCGCAAGACCAGATCAAGACGGGTTGGATTTGTTTGCTAAGGCTCATGCGGTCATTGTTCCAGTTTCAAATACTTTAGCAGAATTACCTACAACTTCTGAATTTGTGAAGAAAATGGATAAAATTAAGGCAAGATTTGGTAAAATCCATCCTCATATACTGGTGATACCAAATAAAATTCACCAAAATAGAAAGAATCTAGATGAATTTACTAAGTATTTTGAAAATAATGATGTTGTTATAGGGCCCCCTGTTCATGATAGTTCACTCGTAAGAAAAGTTTATTTAAATGATTATAGATCTTCTTATTTGAAGGAAGAAGTTTTATTTCAAGATATGAAATTAGTAATTAAATTTATACAAAAATATGTTATAGAAGAAAAATTAGATGAAATATATCGATTAGATAATAAATATGAAAGAGGAAATATATCTTATTTAAATAATTAGCGATCAAAAACTTACCAAATGATTAGGATAGCCATAATTGCTTTTGCTTTATTTTTGTTGTTTTATCTTATCATTAGATTTTCCCCCACAATAAAATCTCTGGCTAATAGGTTAATAAGGAGTCAATTTTTTGTAATGTTAATAAGAAAAGTCATATCTTTATTGATAAGAAAAATTTTTTAAGTGAGTTATACACAGGGATATGATTTTTTAAATCTTTTTCTATCATAAATTGAACCTAACTATATGTTTTAAATTATAAAGTACCAAGTTTATACTTTTTAAGTAGAGTGTTTTCTTGCACAAACTAAAACATCAAATACTATATAATTAAGGCTGAAATTGGAGTGCAGGAAATTAATGATATTATATGAATTGTTTATGGTAAATAAAAGTTATATATTTATAAAGAGAAATCTATAAGTATTTGTATTTATTATATAAAAAAGCGAATTGATAGAAAACTAAACTGTTATCATTGCTTGAATTATTAAAGTCTTCACTGCTTATCAATTAATTTATTTGTTTTTTTTACATACTCATGGACTTATTTGTATAAGTGAGTATTTTGTAATTTTTTATATTTATCAAAGTACAGCTAGTTCCTTAACTTTTAAACTTATAATTATCTTTTTAGTTGCAATGCTGTTATAAATATAATTTTTTAATAGAGAATATCAACAAAGTTATCCACAACATTATATATAAATTAAGATGATTTAGGAGATATTAATGGGTATAATCAGATTAGTTGTAGGAAGAGCTATTAGAAAGGTTTTATCAGATAAGCAACTTAGAGATGAAGCTATTAATATTGCCAGAAAAGGTGCTAAGAAGGCCATTAAAATTAAACAAGAAGGAAATGTAGCTAAAAACCTTGGTAAATCATTTTCTAAGTTAAAAAAGTCCTTTAAGAAATAAGGTTTAATTCATAAGAATGCACTTAGTTTATCGAGTAATAATGAGTGTAATTTAGGGTCTCCTGCAGCGCATGCAGTATCATCACTGCCTATAGATTTTCCTTCCCAGGTTGTTATTAATCCTCCAGCAGATTTAATTATAGGCTCTGCAGCTGCTAGGTCCCATATTTTCAGGTCTTTTTCTATTACTGCATCTATAATTCCTATAGCACACATACTATATCCCCAGCAATCTGTACCATATCTTACAAAAGGTACTCTAGAGAAAATGTGTTTCTGTAGTAAAGTAAATTTATCTTTAAACATGAGTGGATCAGTACAGGCGACAATGGCATCTGAAATAGATTTACATTGTCTTGTTCTAACAACTTTGCCATTAAACTTAGTTCTATTATTTATACTCCATATTCTGTCACCAGTAATTGGTTGATCAATCATACCTAATATAATCTTTTTTTTGTGCGATAGGGCGATCATAGTTCCAAAAGCAGGTATTCCTGATACAAAAGCTTTTGTTCCATCTATTGGATCTAAAATCCACAAATAATCAGACTTTGTATTGTAGTTTTTTAATTCTTCTCCGATTATTCCATGATTTGGAAATCTTGACTTTATCAATTTTCTCATGGTTGTTTCTGCATTGAAGTCTGCTTCTGTTACCAAGTCATATATTTTGTTATTTATTGATTTGCTTTTAATTCTAGTATTTATATTTCTAAAATAAGGCGAAATTTCACTTCTTGCTGCGTTAGCTAATTCATGAGCAAAAGATAGAAATTCATAGTTTGTAAAATTCATAATATAAGGATTTTTTTAATGTATTAAATTAATTTAACTCATATAATGCTGTTAAATTTATATAGAGTAAAGAAATAGTTTATGTATTTAGTGGTATTTTTACTGATATTTTTGATTGCATGTTCAGGTGGAAAGGATGGGGAAGTCTACCAAGAAAGATCTATGGAGAACATATACAATAATGCCTTAGATG
The DNA here is from genome assembly GCA_964428295.1 of uncultured Alphaproteobacteria bacterium. Classification (GTDB taxonomy): domain Bacteria; phylum Pseudomonadota; class Alphaproteobacteria; order TMED109; family TMED109; genus CAYRXL01. The sequence continues at coordinate 8,012 of CAYRXL010000047.1, read as the reverse complement.
AGTTAATAGACAAAAATTATGATGATGCTTCTAAAGAGTTTGATGAAGTAGAAAGACAGCATCCTTATTCAATCTGGTCAAGAAAATCAATTTTATTGTCTGCATATGCGCGATATAAAAGATCTGAGTATGAATTAGCAATAAGTTCCTTAGATAGGTTTATAAGACTTTATCCAGCGTCTGATGATATTGACTATGCATATTACTTAAAATCTATTTGTTATTATGAACAGATAATTGATGCTAAAAGAGATCAATCTCAGGCCAGACAGGCTTTTGATGCACTAAATGAGGTAGCAAATAGGTTTCCTGATAGCGATTATGCAAGTGACGCAAAATATAAAATAAATGTAGTTGAAGATCATTTAGCAAGTAAAGAGATGGAAGTAGGTAGAACTTATTTAAAGTTAAAACGTTATCTAGGAGCAGCAAGAAGGTTTAAAAAAGTGATAACTGATTATGAAACCACTAATTCTACTGCTGAAGCTTTAGCACGTCTAGTTGAAGTTTACTTGATATTAGGGGTGGAAAAGGAAGCACTAATTAACGCATCAGTTCTAGGTCATAATTATCCCAACAGTGATTGGTACAGGTATGCGTATAATCTTTTAAAAAAAAATAGGATAAATACAAAAATATATAAAATTAAAAACAAAGATGTTAACTAGATTAACAATTAAAAACGTAGTACTTATAGAAGCCTTAGAAATAACATTCAGAAGAGGATTGGTAGTTTTTTCTGGAGAAACGGGAGCTGGAAAATCTATTCTATTGGAAGCTCTTGCTTTGGCATTAGGAAGAAGAGCAGAAGCAAGACTGGTGGGAAATAAAAATACTTTTGCAAAAGTTTCGGCGGAATTTGAAATTAAAAAAGGTCATCCTGTAAGCTTATATTTGAAAGATAAAGGCATAGAAGTCAGAGAAGAATTGATTTTAAGAAGAGAATTAAGGAATGATGGCAGAAGCAAAGCCTTTATAAATGATATTCCTGTGACAGTTGGATTATTGTCAGGTGTAGGGTCAATGTTAGTAGAAATTCATGGTCAAAATGAAAAGATTGGTTTGCTTGATCCATCTAACCATCTCAGTATATTAGATGAATTTGGAAATAATTCTAACATAATAGAAGAAGTATCAAAGTCATACAATTCTTATTTAAAGATTCAGGTAATTTATAATGAAGCATCGAGTCTAATCGGTCAGAAAAAAATAAAACTAGGTGAGTTGAAAAATTCAATTGAAATCATCAATGCACTGGATCCTAAATTGAATGAAGAAGAAGAGTTAAGTAAAAAAAGAAATATAATGATGCAATCAGAAAAAATTACTAATTCAATTAATAATGTACAAACATTGCTCCTAGGAGACAATTCACATTCTTTTAATTTAATCAGTAAATCTGCGAAGGATTTAGAAAATATTCTTTCAACCGTAGGTGATATTGATAATATAAAAAACTTATCCCTTGCTTTAGAGAGGATTTCAATTGAAGCTAAAGAAGCTGAGATTTATTTACAAAAAGTTATCTCAGAAATTGATTTTAACCCCAAGGAACTAGAAAAAATAGAAGAAAGACTCTTTTCACTAAGGTCAGTGGCTAGGAGATTCTCAGTTAAACCTCAAGACCTATGTAAATTAAAAAGTGAATTTGAGAAAGAGTTAAAAGAGTTAGAAACTTCTGATAGTAATTTGTCCATCATTAAATCTAAGCTTAAAGAAGCAGAAATAAATTTTAAAGAAAAATCAGAAACTCTATCAAGTTATAGATTAGAGTGGGCAAATGATTTAATAAATAGAGTAAATAATGAGTTGTCCCCTCTCAAATTACCTGCAGCAAGTTTTAAGGTTGAATTAATGAAGAAGAAATTCGAAGATTGGAATAAAAAAGGTGCTGATATAGTAAAGTTTTTAGTATCAATGAATAAAGGACTTCCAGAAGGTGAATTACATAAAATAGCATCGGGGGGAGAACTATCTAGATTAATGCTAGCTATAAACTTAGTGTTAGCTAAAAGTATGTATTATTCTAGCCTAGTTTTTGATGAGATTGATTCTGGAGTTAGTGGTTCCACTGCTGATGCGGTAGGTGCAAGGTTATTTCAATTATCAAATCACCAACAAGTGTTCATCGTAACTCATTTACCACAGGTAGCATCTCTAGGCAGTCAACACTTAAGAGTTTCAAAATTTGATGAAGACAGTGGAACTATAACTGAAGTAAAATATTTGGATGAAGTTGGTCGAAAAGAAGAAATTGCCAGAATGCTTTCTGGAGAAAATATTACAGAAGAAGCAAGAGCAGCAGCAAACATGCTAATAAAAAGGAATATTCAAATTTAGTGTATTTTTGTGGCTATAAAATATGGATGAAAAAGAAGCTAAAACTAAATTAGAAAAGCTGTCTAAATCTATAAGGTATCATGATCAAATGTATTATGACCTAGATAAGCCGGAAATAGATGATGCTGAATATGACAAATTAAGGGAACTTAATTCTCATCTAGAGCGATTGTTTCCTCATTTAGTAAGAGATGATAGTCCATCTAAAAGAGTAGGAATTGTCCCTGCTTCTCATTTTCAAACATTTAAACACAAAGTACCCATGTTATCCTTAAATAATGCTTTTAACATGTCAGAAGTCGAAAAATTTTATTATAAATTAGTAGATGTTATTGGTGAATCTAATTCTATTGAAATAATGGCTGAAACCAAAGTTGATGGTCTTTCGGCAGCTTTGCATTATGAGAACAGAAGACTTAAATTAGTGATTACTAGGGGAGATGGCAAGGTCGGGGAGGATATAACTTCTAATGCTAGGTATATAAAAGACATAAAAGAAGAACTTCCTAATGATTTTCCTTCTACTTTAGAAGTACGAGGTGAAATTTATATGTCTAATAATATTTTTAATGAAATAAATTTAAAAAGAAAAAAACAAGGATTGCAAGAATTTTCTAATCCAAGAAATGCAGCAGCAGGATCGGTTCGTCAAATAGATTCTTCAAGTGTAGCTGATCGAAAATTAAGTTTTTTTTATTACAGTGTAATAAACCCTAAACCAAAATTTGTCCAAAGCATAAGTGAGGCAAGAGATAAGTTGTCTAGATCAGGTTTTAAAATCAACAAGCCTTATAAATTATGTTTAAATTAAGATGAAATGATGAAATTTTATAACAAAATATATACTAGCCGTGACAGTTTAGATTATGATATAGATGGCATCGTTTATAAATTAGATTCTTTTTATAATCAAAATAAATTAGGTGATTCAACTAGATGGCCTAGATGGGCTTTGGCTCATAAGTTTCCTAGTAAGGAAGCTAAAACAAAACTGTTAAATATTACTGTTCAAGTAGGTAGAACTGGAGTGTTAACTCCAGTTGCTGAGCTTCAAGGTATAACAATTGGAGGAGTTCGAGTGACTAGAGCAACTTTACATAATGAGGATGAAATTGAAAGGCTTGATATTAGGATTGGGGACATTGTAACAGTTCAAAGGGCAGGAGATGTAATTCCTAAAATAACTTCAGTTGACTTTAGTAAAAGGCTTGATAACTCAGTGAAATTTAATTTTCCTAACACATGTCCTTCTTGCAAGTCTAGTACCGAGAGATTGAGTGAAGATAAAAACAGAAGGTGTATTAATAGTTCATGTGAATCTCAGTTGCTAGGTAGTTTAAGGCATTTTGTTTCAAGAGAAGCATTTAATATTTTTGGTTTAGGAGAAAAGCAACTTAAACAACTTTTAGTGAATAATATGATAAGTGATTCTAAGGATATATTTTTATTGGAACAAAAACATAAAGAAAAAGTTTTCTCAATAGATAAATTACCTGGGTGGGGTTTAAAAGCTAGAGATAATCTTTTCAATTCAATAAATAATAGAAGGAATATAAGTTATGATAGGTTTATATATTCTTTAGGAATTAGACACATAGGAAAAGAAATAGCAACTCTTATTTCTAGAGAAATTTTCCCCATCGATAAATTAATTACAATAACCCAAAGTCTAAGAGATGAGAAAAGCTCAGAGTGGGAAAAATTAAATAATATGCATGGAGTAGGAAAGGTTCTTATAGATAGTTTAAGTAATTATTTTTCTAATGAAATAAATTTAAAGATAATTAATTCACTTTGTTCTGAAATTAAAATAAACTATGTAAGAAATAAAAAAAATATAGGTAATTTTTTAGAAAAAGTAGTTGTATTTACAGGAAGCTTAGAATCAATGGCTAGAAAAGAAGCTATTGAGAAAGTTGAAGAACAAGGAGGAGTTGTTGTTGCCAATATAAATAGAAAAGTAAATTTATTAATAGTTGGAAAAGATTCTGGAACTAAACTTAATATAGCAAGGTCTTTATATATAGATATACTAGAAGATAGTGCGTTTATCAGAATGTTGGATAATTAATTTGATTCCCTTTTGCTTTTTAGAGTTTTAGCATACCAAAGTAGCTCATTAAAAAATAAGTCAAACCTCTTTTTGGCATCTTCAATACTAGTGGGTTCTCCATTCTCTTTGAAGAACCTTCCAACATTGGATTGAAACATACCAAATTTTATAGGTGGACATCCTAGTTGTGACATCATTACTCTCATTGGATTCTGAGCTCGTATTCCAGCTAAGTCTCCCGAAGAGTAGGTGCATACAGCGGATGGTTTTCTATTATACTCTGAGGAGAAATGATTTATTATATTAATAAGGGCGGGTGGAGGAAAATGATTATATTCTGCACTTACTATAATATAGTAGTCTGATGACATAAGTCGACTATGTAAATTAACTAAATTTTTGCTAACATCATTATCATTATATTCTACAAATCTTTTTTCAAGCATGGGTATTTTATATTCCATGGGGTCTATAAGATGAGCTTTTATATTATTATTTTCAATTTCTCTTTTAAGGTATCTAGCAAATCTTATTCCTAGTCTAGCCGGTCTAGTCGATCCGTATATTATTGAAATTTCTATTTTCATAATTAAATTCCTAAACTAAATAGGTGCACAGATCTTAAACAACCACTTTTTCTCTTTTTCTTCTAAATGATGAGAAATAATTCTGTATACATCTTTATGATATTTATTAATCCATTTAATTTCCTCATTGTCTAGCAATGATTTTTCAATTAAGTTTCTCTCATATGGGGCTAGAGTTAAAGTTTCTAGTTTTAAAAATTTGGACTTGTTTGAGTTTATTTTATTAGTACTTTTTACAAACAAAAGATTTTCAATTCTAATGCCATAAGATTTATCTTTATAACATCCAGGTTCATTTGATAAAATCATTCCTGGTTGTAAAGGGACCCTCGTATGTGGACTTAATGTTTGGGGACCTTCATGAACATTAAGACAGTGTCCAACACCGTGTCCTGTTCCATGTTCGTAGTTGAGGTTATTTTTCCAAAGATGAAATCTTGCGATAGAATCAAGATATGCTCCGGTAGTCCCTACTGGAAATTGTGCAGTACTTACTCCTATATGTCCCTTTAGTACTAAAGTATAAATATTCTTTATCTTTTGATTTTCCTTACCGTAAAATATGGTACGTGTTACATCAGTTGTTCCATTTAAATATTGACCACCACTATCTAATAGTAATAAATCATTTTGTTTAATTATTCTGTTTGATCCTTTATTTGCCCTATAGTGTATTATGGCTCCATTTGATCCGCTTGCGGCTATTGTAGGGAAAGATAGGCAGATAAAATTATCATTTTGTTTTCTTAGAAAGTCAATTTTGTTAACAACATCGAGTTCTGTGATGGATTTTTTAGTGTTTTGTGAATACCAATACAAAAACTTACATAATGCTTTTCCATCATCGATATGTGATTTTTTTGAGCCCTTAATTTCTATTTTATTTTTTATTGATTTACTCTCTATTATAGGATCATCTCGTTCTAGTATTCGTAAACCTGCTTTTTTTGATTTTAGGTAAGTACTTGTGGAAGTTAGTTTTGTATCAATAAGAAACTTTAATTTGTTTTTTCCCAATGCTTTTATATGTTCATTTAGTTTTTCTAAAGGAAAAACTTTAGTTTTATTGTCTAAATGATTTTTTATGAATGATTTGTATTTAAAATCTTCTAAAAATAAAAATACAGTACCATTGGATTTGATAATAGCTTGTGCCAATATTACTGGTGTATATTTCAGATCTCTCCCCCTCAAATTTAATAGCCATGCTACAGAATCACTGCTTGGTATGAAACCTGCGTCAACTTTTAAACTTTTTAGTTTGCTTGAAATTAATTTTTTCTTATTTAAACTATTTTCCCCAGAATGCTTGATAGAATATTTTATGAAACTCTTACTGTTTGTAAGCTTTTTCCTTCTTATCCAAATTTTGTCTATTGGATTATAAGTAAGGCCTCTTATAGTTGATTTATTTTTAACTAGAGCATCTTTGATTTTAATAAAATTATTTTGAGATATTAATTTCAGGTCTAAACTTAGTGTTTTAAAATTCATATTTTTATGTATCCATTTTTCTAAAGTTACAAAGTTAAGAGAAATCACTTTTATTTTAGTATCTTTAGTTTCTTTTTCCGCTTGGATTGTATATCTGCCGTCTACAAATAAGAAAACATCCTTTTTTGTGATTATGGTTGATCCAGCAGATCCTGAGAATCCTGTAATCCAATTTAACCTTTCAGAATGTTCTGGTATATATTCTCCTAAAAATTCATCCTCGTGTGGTTGGAAAAATGCTTCAATTTTATACTTATTAAGTATTTTTCTAAGAAGAAGGATCCTATTATTTATAATATTCAAAATTTTTCCTATATTTATTTATATCTGAATGATTTATAGTCATTCTTTGTATAGAAGTAAAGATGTCCAGTTATTAATGTTTTTAAGTGATATTAGACTTAAACCAAGGTTTCTGTATCTATATAGTACTGGTTTCCAGTCTTTATCAAAAAGACCTGATAATATCAGGTAGCCTTTAGAATTTAATTTCATAACTATACTTTTAGACATTCTTAATAAAGATTCTGCAAATAAATTAGCTATAATTAAGTCAAATTTATTTCTAGGAAGAGAATTTACACCTATGCTTATTTTAGTTTTAATTAAATTTTTTACGTTATTTTTAATGGCATTTTCTCGTGTTACATTTATAGTTTTTTCATCCAAATCTATCGCAAAAATATTTTTTCTAAATCTTTTTGCAAGGATTATAGATAGAATTCCTGACCCACACCCTAAATCTAATATTTTTTCAAACACAATATTTTTTTTTAACAAACTGCTTATCATATAAATTGCACCTAGAGTGCTTCCATGGTGTCCACTTCCAAATGCCTGACCCGCATTAATAAATATATCTGTATTACGAAGTGATTTCATTTTAATGTGATCACCATGGATAGCAAAAATACCAATTTGGATACTTGGTAAGTGTTTATGACTTTCTTTAACCCAGTCTTTTTGGTCTAATAGATGAACCTGCCAGAAGCTTTCACCTAAACTTTCTTTGTTAAGTAATTTTTCTGTTAGTTTTACCAGTTGTAGACTACTAAACAATGCAATTAAGTTGAGATAATCATAACTCTTTTTTGAGATAAACATTGAGTCCGAATGTACTGACATAATATTTTCAATTTTATCTCTAAGGTTTGTTTTAAAACTTATATTAATTTTCCATATTTGTATATTTTTCAACAAACTTATACTTTTCTTTCTACAAACCTAGCTTTAATTTTTTTAAAACCCGTTTTTTCAAACTTTACTTCTAAATTATCTCCATCGCTAGATGTGACTAAACCATAGCCAAATTTTTGATGAAATATTCTTTCTCCTTTTGCTGGGATTTTTTTATTATCTTCATACGTATCATATTGAGTGAAAGTATTGTTTTTATTTTTCTTAACACTAGGAAGATAATTATAATTACTTATTTTATCTTTTTTATTAAATGTTGAGTAATTTTCAGCATTTGGATGTAAAATTCTAATACTATCCTCAGGTAATTCATTTATAAATCTAGAGGGGGAACAATAGAT